>DATNDF010000306.1 GCA_035607015.1 Candidatus Angelobacter sp.
CCGACCGCGGCTTCAGCACACGCCTCGCCGATTTCAAAGTGGTCGCGCTCGATGCACAGCGGAAAATCGTCTGGGAACGAAACATCAACGCCGTGCCCAGCCCATCCACGCGATTCCGCGTTCCGGCGGAAAAGGAGGTCCGGCTTCAAAATGCGTCCGCCGATTTCAGTGAAGACGGTTATGAAGTCTCCAAGGCCGTCGACGGCAATGGTGACACGAAGAACGGCTGGAGCGTCGGCGGCCGGACAGGCGCGGCACACGCGGCGTCGTTTGAACTGGACGGCAGCCCGATCCGCGAACCGGGATCCATGTTGATCTTCACGCTGAAGTTGAAATCCGGCGTGAATCAGGCCATCGGTCATTTCCGCCTTTCGGTCACGACGCATCCGCCGCCGGTGCGGGAGCTTCCCGAAAGCATCAAAACAATCCTGGCGACGAGATCGCCGGAGCGCACCGACCAACAGCGCGCGGACCTGGCCGGTTATTTCCGGGACTTTGCGCCATCGCTGGCCCGAATCGACGAGCATCTGAAACAGTTGCGCCAGGAACTCGATGACATCAGGCCGGTGGCCGTTCCGGTGATGCGCGAACTTGCCGCTGACCTACGGCGCGAATCGCACGTTTTGCACAAGGGCAATTTCCTGGACCCCGGCGACAAAGTCGAGGCAGGCGTCCCCGCCGCGTTTCCCGCTCTTCCCGCGGGCGCGCCGACCAACCGGCTCGGCCTGGCTGAATGGTTGATGAGCCGTGACAACCCCCTGACCGCGCGGGTTGCTGTCAATCGACTGTGGGCGCAGCTTTTTGGCATAGGCATCGTCGAGACCGAGGAGGACTTCGGCACGCAAGGCTCGCTGCCGAGCCACCGCGAATTGCTCGACTGGCTGGCCGTCGAGTTCAGGGACAACGGCTGGGACGTGAAAGCGATTCTGAAGACAATGGTGATGAGTGCAACCTATCAGCAATCGTCTCGCATTGCGCCCGAGTTGTTGGAGAAGGACCCGCGCAACCGGTTGCTGTCGCGCGGGCCGCGACGCCGCCTCGATGCCGAGATGGTGCGCGACGAAGCTCTTGCACTCAGCGGTCTGCTGAGCCGAAAAATCGGCGGGCCATCGGTGTATCCATGGCAACCCGACGGTCTCTGGCGCGCGGCATTCAATGGCGAACGCACGTGGGCGACGAGCAAGGGTGAGGACCGCCACCGTCGCGGTCTCTATACATTCTGGCGCCGCACGGTGCCCTACCCCAGCATGGCCACGTTTGACGCGCCGAGCCGCGAGACCTGCACCGTCCGCCGCATTCACACGAACACTCCGCTCCAGGCGTTCGTTACCCTCAACGATCCGGTCTATGTCGAAGCCTCCCAGGCTTTGGGCCGCCGGCTGATAAATGAAGGCGGTGAAACCATTGCCGACCGCGTCCGCTATGGTTTGCAACTTTGCCTCGCTCGTCCGCCGAAAGACGAACAGGTCAAAACGCTTGTCGAACTTTACGAGAAGGAACTCTCGCACTACCGTAACGACGACGCAGATGCGAAGAAGCTGGCGACAGAACCGCTCGGCCCGTTGCCCGACGGTTTGAGCGCCGCTGAAGCCGCCGCGTGGACCTCGGTGGCGAATGTGCTATTAAATTTGGACGGAGTGCTGACGAAAGGATGAACCCGCTACGGAAAACGATCGTCGCCGGGCTGGCCACCTCATTGCTGCTGTCCCCGTTTCTTATCTACAAGGAACGCAAGAGTTATCAATGCTCAGACTGCCTCTCCAAGAAGCACGTGTATCAGTGGTACGCTGGGGTTTGGCCTGAGTTTGCCATTCCAGTTTCCTTCCAACGGACGATCGAAGAGAAGTCACGCACTTTGCGGGACTTTGCCCCGGTGAATCACACGCACGATTGGATATTCGCGCAAGGATCGCCGTATATTTGGTTCGGCACGTCGTGGGCAGGATGTGCAATAGGACGTCGCGGATCCATGAACGATTTCGCTCAACGCTACGAAGGGTCTGATAATTTCAGAGAATTCATCCGCAGGAAACAAAGAGAAGGTCTCGACTCGAAGACAGTTTACCAAATGCTCATTTTGCCCCGGACTTTGAAGGACAACCAAATGAACGATTCGAAACTTCTCGGTTACACGAAGCGTTCTAACGAGCTTTCCGAAGAGTACCAACATTGGAATGATTTGAATGCACAGTAGAATTTTACTTTGAACAGACTTACTCATGAAACCATTTTCGTTCCGTCTTGAAAACACCCGCGCCGTCACGCGCCGCGAGTTCTTCTGCAAGTCCGGCCTGAGCCTCGGCGCCATCGCGCTCGGCGGCCTGCTGTCGCGCAATGGCGTTGCCGGCTCCGCCCCCGCGTTCAACGTTGTGAATCCACTGGCGCCGAAGAAACCGCCGTTCGCGCCAAGGGCGAAATCCGTCATTTACCTCGACATGTCCGGCGCGCCGCCGTCGCTCGACATGTTCGACTGGAAACCCAGGCTCGCGGAGCTGAACCTGAAGCCGTGTCCGGAGGAATTGCTCAAGGGCCAGCGCTTTGCCTTCATCAAGGGCGTGCCCAAGATGCTCGGTTCGCCGTACAAGTTCGCGCAACACGGGAGGAGCGGCGCATGGGTGAGTGAGACGCTCCCGCACTTCGCCGAGATCGTGGACGACGTGGCCATCATCAAATCCATGTGGACCGACCAGTTCAATCATGCGCCCGCCGAGCTGTTCATCTACACCGGCTCGCCGCGCGCAGGTGCGGCGTCGATGGGTTCGTGGCTCACCTACGGCCTCGGCACGGAGAACCAGGACCTGCCCGGATTCGTCGTGCTGCTTTCGGGAGGCACGGACCCGACGGGTGGCAAAAGCCTTTGGGGCAGCGGCTTTTTGCCGTCGGTCTATCAAGGGGTGCAATGCCGGTCGGCAGGTGAACCGATTCTGTTTGCGAACAATCCCGCGGGCATGGACCGATCGAGCCGCCGCCGCACGCTCGACGCACTCGACAAGCTGGATGAGATCGAAGCAAAGCAGTTCGGTGACCCCGAGACCGTGACCCGCCTCGCGCAATACGAGCTGGCGTATCGAATGCAGATTTCCGTGCCCGAAGTCTTCGACATTTCCAAGGAGCCGCAGCCGATCCACGAACTGTATGGCACCAAACCGGGCGAAGCGAGTTTTGCGAACAACTGTCTGCTCGCGCGGCGGCTCGTCGAACGCGGCGTGCGCTACGTGCAACTTTACGACTGGGGCTGGGACATTCACGGCACCGGCGCGGGGGACGATCTGCTCAATCAGTTCCCGAAAAAATGCCGGGACGTGGACCGCGCCTGCGCCGCGCTCATCAAAGACCTCAAACAGCGCGGCCTGCTCGATGAAACGCTCGTCGTCTGGGGCGGCGAATTCGGGCGCACGCCGATGAACGAGGCGCGCGGTGGCTCCATCTTTCTCGGCCGCGATCACCATCCTCATTGTTTCACCATCTGGATGGCGGGCGCCGGCATCAAACCCGGCATCGTCTATGGTGAAACCGACGAGCTGGGCTACAGCATCGTCGAAGGCAAAACGTCGGTGCGCGATCTGCAGACAACCATTCTCCATCTGCTCGGTTTCGACGCGAAACAACTCAGCTTCCGGTTCCAGGGATTGAACCAGCGCCTGATAGGGCCGGCAGACGAAGGCGAATTGGTCAAAGGAATTCTGGCCTGAACCGCCAGGTTGACCGGGCATGTTTTGCCACGACGGCGCGCTGTTCAGGCACGTTTCGCGTGCAGGATTTTTTGGATGCACGCTTCCACGGAAACACCGGTCGTATCCAAATCCAGAAAATCCTGCGAAGGCGGCTCGAAGCCGACAGCGAAGTGGTTTTCCCTGCCCCGGACTTCAGTGGTGTGGACGTAGATCTCAAGCACTCTGCTTCTTTTTTTGAACTCTTCACGCATTTCGCGGTAGGGTGAAACAAAGGAAGCGACAACGACGATTCCTTCGTCGTGAAGTTTCATCGCGAGTTGCTGACCCGCTCTGATATTCCTGATCCGGCCTGTTTCCGAAAAGTCTCTGTTGGCCATCAGCTCGCGCAGGAATTCTCCGTCCAGGTGAATAACCGGATGACCAGCCTTTTGCAGAGCCACCTTGAGTGCCATCGCAAGAGTGGTCTTCCCCGATCCCGGTTGACCGGTAAACCAGTAGATCACGCCGGTTACTTCAAGGATGAATCTGGAAGGATGCAAGAGGATTCAGCGTTCACACTTGTTCCACCCGGCAACCCGCGTTCGAAACGCCACCGTTTTCCCCCTCCACAACTGCCGTGCCTCCGGTTAGGCTCAAGGCATGAGCAAGAATCGCCGTGCCCGGGATGCACGCCGTCATCCGGCGCATGGCCCTGCTCAGGCAAAGGACCGGCACATGATACCCGGACTTGGGTCCGACCTGCCGGAGTTGCGACAGGCGCGGGCGCTCTGGCAGCACAATCGGTTTGATGATTCGCTGCGATTGTTTGAGACGGCGGTTCGAAAGTATCCCCAGAATCTGGTCGCCCGGATCGACGGCAGCCGCGCGCTCGGGGCGCGATTTGAGATTTCGCGCGCCGAAGCAATGCTGGACGGTCTGATGAAGCAGGGCGCCCGGCAGGCCGATGTCCTCCACCTCGCCGGGCAGAGTTACCGGATGATCTTCAGGCCTGACAAGGCGATGGACTGTTTCCGGCGGGTGCTGGCCATGACGCGGGAGATTCCGGATGCCTATCTCGAGTTGGCGATCCTCTACGAGCGCCGCCACCGTCTGGACGAGGCGCGTGGGCTGATCGAAGACTGTGTGCGTGGAGATCCCGATTATCTGGAAGCGCACCTGTTCAAGGCCCGGCTTCTGCGACGGATGAAGGAGGAGGCTGCCGCGGAGTCACTGCTTCGTAATCTTGCCGTCAATGAACACGCCCATCCAATGCTGCGTGCGCAGGCGTGGGCCGAAATCGCTCAGCTGCTCGACCGGCGGGAGGAATATGAACCGGCCATGACCTCGATGATGAGTTGCAAAGAGATTCTCCTGCAACACGAGGGCCCCACGCGGCAGGAATCGGAAACGGTGCTCCAGCATTTGTGCCAACTGACGGAGTCGCTTACGCCCGCACACTTCCGACGGTGGCAGGAATCCGCCCGTTCGCGACCGGCGTGGAAAGCGTCCGCGCTGGCCGGCTTTCCGCGATCCGGCACGACACTGCTTGAGCAGGTGCTCGACAGCCACCCCGGACTGGTCAGTTCCGACGAGCGCGAGGCGTTCGCCCGCGACATCTTTCCGGCCATGTGGCTGACGCCCGCGACGCCGTTGCCGACCGTGAACGCGCTCGATGCGATTCCAGAAGAACGCCTCGCCACTCTTCGAGAGCGATACTTCAAATACATGGCGGCAGCGTTGAACGAACCCATCGGCGATCGCATCCATCTGGACAAGAACCCAACGTTGACGCTCGTCCTCCCTGGATTCCTGCGACTGTTCCCGGAAGCGCGGCTGCTGATCGCCCTGCGGGATCCGCGCGACGTGGTGATCAGTTCTTTCATGCAATATCTGCCGCTCAATCCGAACAGCGTGTGCTTCCTGACCCTTGAACGCGCGGCCAAGCGTTACGCCACCGACATGAAGGTCTGGCGAAAACTGCGGGAAATGATCACTTCACCGTGGTTGCAGGTTCGCTACGAGGACACGGTGGCAGACTTGGAAAAGGAAGCCCGGCGCGCCGTGGATTTCCTCGGCCTGCCTTGGGAACCGGACGTGCTGAACTACCGCGAACGGCTCCAGCGGAAGGCAGTCGCGTCTCCGACGTACGAGGCGGTAAGCCAGCCCTTGTACACTCGCGCGATTGGCCGGTGGAAACACTACGAGAAATTCCTCGCGCCCAGCCTGCCCGCACTCCAACCGTCGATCGATGCCTTTGAGTATTGAGCAGCACGCGCCGTTGCCGGCTTTAAGCATCAACTGGCCGACTACCGCAGTTTCCCGACACCCGGTCCGGGTCCGCTTGGAAACGCTTCCGAACAGATCCCAGGTCGCCGGGGCTTCTAAGGTTGTTGAATGCGATAGAATTTCCCCGCGCCGATCGCCTGAACGGTTTGTGGATTGTTCTGGCTCGGCGCCGGGTTCCACGATCCAGTCACGGCAGTTGCCTCCTGAAGTGTTCCAGTGCCGGTCCATGAGATTGTCACCTGGCCGTTCGCCAGCACCGGCGGATTCATTACCGGCAGCGTCACGGCCGTGCGGGCACGGAAGGCCAGCAGCGCGTTCGGATTGGAAGTGTCATTGACCAGGATTCGAGTACCGTCGGGCAGTATGGAAAAGAATTCAAGATCGGCATTGATCGAACTGGGTAAACCGCCATGCCCGGTAACCAGTCGCATCGGATAAACCCCTGCCGTAGGCACCGCGAAGCCGAACAGGACGTCCACCGCACCGAATCCCTTCGGCCCGTTCCATTCCGCGATCCGCGGATGGGTGTCCCCCTGGATCACGGCTGAGACTGGAGTGCCGTTGGTCAAATAGTTTTTAAGCTGCGCCCCGCCATAATTCTCAGCGATCACCGCCACGGGGATTTGGACGGTCGGATCGGCGTCCCCCAGCCGGAAAGGAAAACCGGCGTCGCCGGGCGTGATCTCGAGGACGGCCACGGCGCCCGCCAGTTGCGCCTGCTTGGCGATATCGGCTGATGAGCAACCTGCGACCGAGCTTCCGCGATCCAACAGAACGATCTTGCCGGCCAGCGCCGTGTTGGTTCCGATCTGACAGGCGTCGTCCGGGTTGCCGCTTGGAGTTCCGTACACAACCGGAGCCGTCAGCGGGTTCGAGGGCAGGCTGCCGCCAAACTGAAGCTGGGTGATATTGGTCGCGATGGCCACACAAGGAATGACGAGGTTGGTGGGAGACACCATTGCGAGCGTCGTTGTCCCGGCGGTCGCAGCCGTCAGCCGGAACTGATCCTCATTGTTGATGCCCATCTGGTAATATCCGCTCGCCGGAAAGCGTAAGAATGTCTGCACCTCGTTGATGAAACTGTCCTCGTTCCCCAATGTTCCAGGGATTCCCGGGAACGCTCCGTCATTCGGGAAATTGGCTGTGGCGCCACTTGAGTTGATCCAATTGATGACGTCCGGGATGGTAAACAGGTTTCCCGAAGATGCGCCCGTAAGGTCCGCCACGTTGGCGCCGGCCAATCCAGCGAGAACCGATTCCGAGAATTCAACACTTTCGGGTATGTTCGGCTGTAACGGCACCGGATCCACCGCCAGAAAGTTGTCCACCTGGTACACATGCACATCAAACCCCGGCTTCAAAGCGTCTTCCGAACCGAGCGGGCTTCCCAGATTCGCCGGCAGTGTCAGATAGTCGGCGACCGTAAACCGGAACCGGTTCGTTTGAGTTGTCACCGGCGTTCCATTGTCACTAAAGACGATCTGGTTGGTGTGCGAGGAAAGTGACGGCAAAAGTCCCGCCGCGTACTGAACGAAGGTGTTGGTATCCACTTTCTGAATTGATGGCGACACCAGGGCGCCGTCCACTGACAACTTGATCGAGTTGGTATTGACCGCCGTGGCTCCGTCCTGCAACGCGAAACTAATGTTGACCACCGGGCCGACACTGATCGCGTTATCCGGAGGATTCGCGCTGCTCACGATCGGTCCCGTCGCGCTGGTATCCACCACGTCGAGCGAAACCAGATCAACATAACCATCCGGCGATCCAGATATCGAGGTGGATTGGATGGTAACCCGGGCAGTGCGGGCACCAACTGGAATCGTGCCCGACCGCACATCTTGGCCCCAATCCTTGGCATCCGTGTACTTTGGGTTGGCACCCGGGGTTGGCCCGGTCGGCAGAGCCGCCACAAAGTCAAAACCGCCCAGTGGCGTCGGTCCACTCAGAACCGCATTCGCGCCATCCAGAAACTCCAGGGTCAATTCGCTATAGTCCCCCTGACTCAGGTAGCTGCTGAACCACGCGGACATCGTAAATCGGCCCTGCCCAGCGTCGATTTTCACGGGAGTAAGACCCGTTGCGGCCGTCAGACTGACCGACTGCACCACTGTCTGACTGCTTTGGGCCACCCCTGAGACGCCCGTAGGGTACGGTCGCAAAAACTGGAGACCACAATTGGTCGGTCCCGGCAAGGCATAGAAGGTCGAGTAGAGGTAGGTGCTGAAGGTGCTCCAGCCGCCACCCACTCCGGGCGAAGGCGAGCCACCCACTTTGATAATTGGTTGACTGCTGTTGACGGTGTTCTCAAAGCTGCCGTCGAGGATCAGTTCGGTTGCGTCGGCTCCCCCAACGAATGTCAGCCCGCCCGCCAGTACGGCCAACCCCATTTTTCTTGTTGATCTGTTGTTTCTCATGATTATTCAGATTTCGTCGACGCATTTCTGTAATTGAGACCCGCGCTGTTGGCCTTGTTCCTTTGCTTTCGCAATTGCAGGCAACAGCAGCGACGCAAGGATGGCGATGATGGCCATTGCCACCGCAACCCGGTCAACGTAAATCCCGCCGCAGGTTGTCGCGTCTTCTTGCATGAAAACGCGGACAGCACAGCCGGTTGCGGCTGTCGATGGTTCGCCATTTTTTGCGATGATGGTGGCAGTTTACGACGGAGGTGCCCGCGGACAATAGCCCGTCTTGGGGGACTGACCGGCGCAACCCCGTCACATGACTGTAACAGGATGGCGGTGCCAAGCGCTTAACCATTCGAGACGCAATCTGGCGGTCGTGGGGCTGGTGTCCAAGCAGCGTCCAAGCTGTGCATTCAACGTCCGACCGCAAGGCCACGGACAGGTTCACAACTTTCGCGCGGCCCGGCGCGCGGCCCGGTTTCTTTCGGGAGTGCTCTGGAAGTGAAATCCGCCCGCTTTGGATCCGAAGGAATGAACGGGTTTGACGGGCCGAGCCAGGTAGCACGCGCTAGCAATTCGATGGTGCCGGGTCAGGATTGGCGGCGCAACCGAAAGCAACCTTACAACCGGGAAACAATAGTAATTAAGGGATTGACCGCGATTGCCCTTCCTGTT
>DATNDF010000307.1 GCA_035607015.1 Candidatus Angelobacter sp.
CATTACCGGATTTGCCAGAAACATGAACCTTGTCGTGACAGGCCGGGATGACGCGCGCCCCATCGGGATGATTGCGGGTCTGATCGCCATTGGCCTCGTCGTGCTTTCCTGGGGACTCTTTCATTTTATCGCATGGAAATATCCACGTGTTCTGCAGCATGTGCATAAAATTATCGCCGGGTTGTTTCAGTGGAATGTATTGAGCCGTCTCAACCCCGATGAACGTTATACGCCAAAGGATATTTCCCCCTTTTTCTGGCCGAATGGCAAGTTGCCGGTTTCCGACAAGTGGAAGCAACTCGCCGCGGACGGCTTCCATGATTTCAAATTGAAGATTGATGGTTTGGTCGAAAACCCGATTGTGCTTTCACTTGAGGAACTTCGTGCGCTCGGCAAGGAAGAATACATCTCCATGCATCATTGCATCCAAGGCTGGTCGGGAATCGCGCAATGGGGCGGGCTTCCGTTCCAGCGTTTGATCGAGATCGCGAAACCCCGGCCCGAAGCGAAAGTTGTGGCATTTTATTCCTACGGCGACGCGTTGTACGGTGGGGAATACTATGACACGCAAACCATCGCAACGGCACTCAAAGCGAGATGCTTGCTCGCTTATGAGATGAACCAGGCTCCGCTGCCTGAAGTGTATGGTGCGCCGCTGCGGTTGCGCGTCGAAAACCAGCTTGGCTATAAAATGGTGAAGTGGATCGAGCGCATTGAATTCGTCGAAACGGAAAAGACCCTTGGCAAGGGAGAAGGAGGCAAGAACGAGGACGATGAATACTTTGACATCCTGCCCAACATTTAAATTGACCTTCGGCGCAAATCCACGGTCTTTGTCCGTGCCCGGTGCGGCGCTGAAGCCGGAGGTTCGGAAATGAAATCTGAAACCATGAAACTCATCCTGACGGTCAACGGCGGCTCATCGAGCATCAAGTTCGCGCTCTACGAAGTGGGCGAGCCGCTGAAGCGAGGGCTTCATGGAAAAGTTGACCGCATCGGTTTGAGCGGAACGAATCTTACGTTCACAGACCTGGACCGAAAACCGCAACCCAGTCTCAGCATCACCGCCTCCGATCATAAATCGGCGGCGGACTTCCTGATTGATTGGCTCGAGAAGCGAACCGGGTTTGAATCTGTTCGGGCGGTGGGCCACCGCGTGGTTCACGGCATGAAACACACCGCACCCGAATTGGTCACCCAGGAATTGCTGGATGAACTTCATCGCATCAGGCCATACGACCCGGAACATCTGCCCCGCGAGATTGAACTGATCGAAGCCTTCCGCCAGCGTCATCCGAAACTGCCGCAATTGGCCTGCTTCGACACGGCGTTCCACCGCGACATGCCGCGCGTGGCCAAGTTGCTGCCGATTCCGCGCCGCTACGACGCCAAGGGAGTTCAACGTTACGGTTTCCACGGTTTGTCCTATGCCTATCTGATGGAAGAACTCATACGTCTCGGCGATCCGGCGGCATCGAAGGGCCGCGTGATCCTCGCTCATCTCGGAAATGGCGCCAGCCTGGCCGCCGTGCGTGACGGCAAGAGCATCGACACCAGCATGGGCTTTACGCCGACGGCGGGATTGGTGATGAGCACTCGCTCGGGCGATTTAGACCCCGGCCTCGCTCCGTATCTGGCGCGCACCGAGAAGATCACCACCAGCCAGTTTTACAAAATGGTCAATCACGAATCGGGATTGCTCGGCGTTTCGGAAACCAGTTCCGACATGCGCGACTTGCTCGATCATGAAAAGGCGGATGTGCGGGCAGCGGAAGCCGTGGCGCTGTTCTGTTATCAGACGAAAAAGTGGATTGGCTCCTGCGCCGCGGCGCTCGGGGGATTGGACACGCTCGTCTTCGCTGGCGGCATAGGCGAAAACGCGCCCGCCGTCCGCGCCCGCATTTGTGAACGGCTTGATTTTCTCGGTGTCGAAGTGAACGAGGCGCGAAACGCCGGGAATGCGTCGGTAATTTCTGCGGATGACTCTGGCGTCGCCGTGCGCGTCATCCGCACAGACGAAGAATTGATGATTGCGCGCTCAGTTTGTCGTATTCTCGAATCCGGCGTGGTGAAGAAAAGCATTGAACCATGAAAGCCTCCGAACTCATCGTGAAATGCTTGGAGAACGAAGGTGTTGATTACATGTTCGGCGTGCCGGGCGAGGAGAACATGGACCTGCTCGACGCCCTGCTCGGCTCATCCATTCGCTTTGTCATGACGCGCCATGAGCAGGGCGCGGCGTTTATGGCGGATGTTTACGGCCGGTTGACCGGCAAAGCCGGCGTGTGTCTCTCCACGCTGGGACCAGGCGCCACGAATCTAATAACCGGCGTGGCCGATGCCAACATGGACCGTGTCCCGCTGGTGGCGCTCACCGCCCAGGCCGGCCACGACCGGATGCACAAGGAATCGCACCAGCATCTGGACATTGTCACGCTGTTCCGCCCCGTGACAAAGTGGAGCACCAGCCTGCCCATACCCGACATCATTCCCGAAGCCTTCCGCAAGGCCTTCAAACTGGCGCAATCTGAAAAGCCGGGCGCTACACACATCGAAATTCCCGAAGACGTGGCCCGCATGGAAACCGACAGCCAGCCGCTGCTCGTGCAATGGCTCCACCCCGGTGGAGCCGCGCCGGAACAAATCGAGAAGGCCGCGCGTATTATTTCGGAAGCAGCGCACCCGGTTGTGCTGGTGGGCAACGGCGCCATTCGCGGACACGCCTCCGCGGCGCTGGTGCGGTCCGCCGAAAAGCTGAACCTTCCGGTCGCGACGACCTTCATGGCGAAAGGCGCCATTCCAGACACGCACCCACTCGCGCTCGGCGCCATCGGACTACAGACGCCCGACTATGTGAACTTCGCGTTCGCGGAAGCCGATGTCGTTATCGCGGTCGGTTACGACGTCGTGGAATACGCGCCGCGTTCGTGGAACCCGAAACGCGACAAAAAGATCGTGCATGTGGATATGGCGCCCGCCGAAGTGGACGCGGCCTACATTGTCAACGTCGGCGTCGTGGGTGACATCGCCTCGTCGCTAGACGTCCTGGCGCAGAAGGCAACGCCCCGTTCCGCCGCGCACGGCGCACCATTCCGCCAAATGCTGCGCGATGAACTGGAGCAGGGCGGCCACGACACCTCCTTCCCGCTTAAGCCGCAACGAATCCTCGCCGACCTCCGCGCCGCGCTGGCTGATGACGACATCGTCATCTCGGACGTGGGCGCGCACAAATTGTGGCTGGCGCGCCTCTTCCCATGTCTTCAACCTAACACCTGCATCATCTCGAACGGTTTTGCCGCGATGGGCATGGCCGTGCCCGGCGCCGTGGCGGCAAAACTCGTGCACCCGAATCGTCGCGTGGTGGCGGTCACCGGTGACGGTGGTTTCCTGATGAACTCGCAGGAATTGGAAACCGCCGCGCGTCTGGAAACACCATTTGTGGTGCTCGTGTTCAACGACCACAGCTACGGACTGATTCGCTGGAAGCAGATGCAGCAGTTCGGCCGGCCGGCCTTCGTGGATTTCAATAATCCGGATTTCGTGAAATACGCGGAGAGCTTCGGCGCAAATGGCATGCGCATCGGATCAGCGGAGGAACTGGCCCCCACGCTGCGCCGCGTGTTGAACTCAAATCAACTCACGATCATTGATTGCCCGGTGGATGCTGCGGAGAACCTGCGTCTGACCCAAAAACTCGGCGCGCTCACGGCGCCAACTGGATTTAAACCGTGAAAACAAACACACTTACCCCCGAACTGCTCGGCAAGATGGATGCCTATTGGCGCGCGGCAAATTACCTCTCGGTCGGGCAGATTTATCTCTACGACAATCCGCTGCTGAAACGTCCACTTGCGCTCGCGGACGTGAAGCACATGCTGCTCGGCCACTGGGGCACGACGCCGGGGCAGAATTTCATTTACGTCCACCTCAACCGGGTCATCAAGAAATACGACCTCGACATGATCTACGTCTCCGGCCCGGGACACGGCGGCCCGGCGGTGATGGCCAACACGTATCTGGAGGGCACTTACAGCGAGATTTATCCCAACATCAGTCAGGATGAAGCCGGGCTACAAAAGCTCTTCAAGCAGTTCTCGTTTCCGGGCGGCATTCCCAGCCATGCCTCGCCGGAATGCCCGGGCTCGATTCACGAAGGCGGCGAACTCGGTTATTCCCTCAGCCACTCTTTCGGAGCAGTGTTCGACAATCCCGATCTCATCGTGGCCTGCTGCGTCGGCGACGGTGAGGCCGAGACCGGTCCGCTGGCGACATCGTGGCAATCCAACAAGTTTCTCGATCCGATCAACGACGGCGCGGTGCTGCCGATCCTGCACCTCAACGGTTACAAGATCGCCAACCCAACCCTTCTCGCGCGGATTGAACCGGAAGAACTGGACCAGTTTCTGCGCGGCAACGGTTGGACGCCTTACTACGTTGAGGGACACGAGCCGGCGCTGATGCACGAGGCGGTGGCCGCGACGCTCGACGTGGTGGTGGAGAAAATCAAACGCATCCAGCACGAAGCCCGCGTGAACGGCAACACCATGCGTCCCCGCTGGCCGATGATCGTTCTCAAATCTCCGAAAGGCTGGACCGGCCCGAAGTGGGTGGATGGCCTGCAAATCGAGGGAACTTTCCGCGCGCATCAAGTCCCGCTCTCCGACCCGGCCACTCATCCCGAGCATCTCAAGTTGTTGGAAGAATGGCTGCGCAGCTACCGACCGGATGAACTTTTCGATGTGCAGGGAAAATTGAAACCGGAACTGGCCGAACTCGCGCCCCAAGGCAAACGTCGCATGGGCGCAAATCCCCACGCCAACGGCGGGATGCTGCTACGCGACCTCGTCATGCCGGACTTTCGCAAATACGCGGTGAAGGTGTCGTCACCCGGAGCGGTTCTGGCGGCGGACGCGCACGAACTCGGCGTGTTCCTGCGCGATGTCGCGAAGCTCAACCGCGAGCAGCGCAACTTCCGCATCTTCGGCCCGGACGAAACGCTCTCCAATCGCCTGGGCGCGGTGTTTGAGGTGACCAACCGGCAATGGGACGCCCGCCAGCAGGACAACGACGAGTTCCTCGCCCTCGACGGTCGCGTCATGGAAATGTTGAGCGAGCATCAATGCGAAGGCTGGCTCGAAGGTTATCTGCTCACGGGCCGGCACGGACTGTTCAACTGCTACGAGGCGTTCATCCACATCGTTGACTCGATGTTCAACCAGCACGCCAAGTGGCTGAAAGTCACGGCGGGCCTGCCGTGGCGACGTCCCATCGCGTCGCTGAATTACCTGCTGGCCTCGCATGTCTGGCAGCAAATGCACAACGGCTTCACGCATCAAGACCCTGGCTTCATTGATCACGTCGTGAACAAGAAGGCCTCGGTCGTGCGGGTCTATCTGCCGCCGGATGCCAACTGCCTGCTCTCGGCCTGGGATCATTGTTTGCGCAGCCGCCACTACGTCAACGTCGTCATCGCCGGCAAATATCAGGCGCCGCAATGGCTGACCATGGACGCCGCCGTGGCGCACTGCACCGCGGGCATCGGCATCTGGCATTGGGCCAGCAGCGACTCCGGCGCTGAACCCGATGTCGTCATGGCCTGCTGTGGCGACGTGCCCACGCTGGAGACGCTCGCCGCCGTTTCGATCCTGCGCGAGCAATTGCCGGAGCTGAAAGTTCGCGTCGTCAACGTCGTGGATTTGATGAAGCTGCAGCCGCAGAGCGAACATCCGCACGGATTGAACGACGGCGCTTTCGACGCGCTGTTCACCAAGGACAAACATGTCATCTTCGCCTTCCACGGTTACCCGTGGTTGATTCACCGGTTGACGTATCGCCGCACCAACCACGCCAACATCCACGTTCGCGGCTACAAGGAAGAAGGCACGATCACCACGCCCTTCGACATGACGGTCATGAACGATCTCGATCGTTTTCACCTCGTGATAGACACCGTTGATCGTCTGCCGCAGACCGGCAAAAAAGGCCGTGCCCTCAAGGAGCAACTCCAGGCCAAGCTCGTCGAGCACAAAAAATACATTGATAAAAACGGCCAGGATCTGCCGGAGATTCGGAATTGGAAATGGGGCGCGAAGGTGTGAGCGGTGGGCGGAACATGCTTCAGCGCATTTACCTCATTCGGCACGGCGAAACCGAGTGGTCGCTCTCCGGCCAGCACACCAGTCGCACGGACATTCCGTTGACTGTGCGCGGCGAGAATGGGGCGCGGGAACTTGGCCGGCGCCTCCGGGACATCCAGTTCGCTCGTGTGTTCTCCAGCCCACGGCAACGCGCGCGGCGAACGTGTGAGTTGGCCGGACTGGGTTCGGCGGCCGAAATCGAACCGGACCTGGCCGAGTGGGATTATGGCGACTACGAAGGACGACGCTCCGCGGAAATTCTCCAGGCGCGACCGGACTGGAATCTCTTTCGGGACGGCTGTCCGAACGGTGAATCGCCCGCGCAAATTTCCAAACGCGCTGATCAGCTGATTGCCCGTCTCCGCGTGCTGGGTGGAAATATCGCGCTCTTCTCGCATGGACATTTCGTTCGTTTGCTGGCCACGCGTTGGATTGGATTGGCGGTGAGCGAAGCGCAACGTTTCCTGCTCGACACAACATCGCTCAGCATTCTCGGTTACGAGCACGATCACGTCGAGTCACCGGTCATCGCGCTATGGAACTCGATTTGAAGTTTTCGACGGAAAAAAATCGGGGCACGATGAGAGAAATCCTGCTCGCGATCGCCAGCGCCCGCGAGCAGGTCGAGCCGCTGCCGATGTGGTGAAGCCGGCTGACAGCCGATGGTTTATGGTTGTGATGATCTCGATCTCCGGTCCCGGATTCAATTGACCGTCAGTTACCCACCACCGAGTTGGGCGGGTTCATAAAACCTTGCGTCGGGGAAATCCCCAATGGCAGCGAATCGTTTACCCGCTTATGGTTGCGTCATGAAAGGCAAGCAAGAGAAGAAGGCGTTGACGTTCGGTGAGTTCATCATGGCCGCGTACGACGCCTGGGGTAAACGCCGGGCGAGAGGAATCATCCGACTTGCCGTCAATACCCACGTGGTTGAGTTCCGAAGGCCCCGGCGCTTTACCATTTCCAAAGGGAAGGGTGGCGGGGTTAGCGATGTCCCCCTCCGTTTCATGTGAGCGGAAGGCAACGCCGGATAAAAGTCAGAGACTCCTGTCGAATTTTCATGCGCGCAGCAACCTTTGACAAGGCGAGCCCCTTTTTGCACGAGCAGGCGCGGGCGGTGCGAGATGAAGTGTTCGGACGCCGCGTTTTTGTGCGCGGTGTTGTCGAAGTGTCCAACCACTGCCGCCAGAACTGCTGTTATTGCGCGATGCGCCGCGACAATCGCTTGCTGGAGCGCTACCGGCTCGCCGCGAACGAACTTGCCGAGTTGATCATTCACCATCGGCCCGCGGTGATAACCGACATCGATATCCAGGCGGGTGAAGACCCCGTAGCCGTACGGGAGGTGGTGCTGCCGCTAGTGCGCGAGCTGCGCCGACACACCAAGCTCGGGATTACCCTTTGCCTCGGCACCTTGTCGCCGCGCGAGTACGACCAACTCCAGGATGCGGGGGGCGATTATTATGTGATCAAAATGGAGACAGGCAACAGCCAGCATTACGATTTTATTGGTGCTCCGGGGACAATGGCCCAACGCATGGCGGCGATCAGTTATCTGGCGGGTAAGGGCTGGAAAGTGTCGTCGGGTCTGATATTGGGTCTTCCCGGACAGACGCAGGGGCAAGTGGAACAAACATTGAACCTCCTGACGCTACTGCCGCTGGCCGGTTGCAGCGTCAGCCCGTTCGTGGCGGGTGAGCAAACGCCGTTTGGCGACGCTCCCGACGGGAACATCGAGCAGACCTTGAATTGTGTGGCCTGGATGCGATTGCACGCGCCGCATTGGGTGATCCCCGCGGTCAGCGCCATGAGGCTTGTGTCCGAGGACGGCTATGTGCGCGCGTTCAACGCGGGCGCGAATCTGGCCACCATCAATCTGACGCCCCGCGCGGTGCGGGCGGATTATCCGATCTACAAACGTGACCGCATCATCATGGACGAGGAACGCGTCCTGTCGGCCATCGAAGAGGCAGGCTGTGAACTCAGCCGCGTGAGCATCACGGAACACCTCCGCCAACCGGGTGCTCCGGCAATGGAGCGCGTGTCGCATTCTTCCACAGCGGCTGCGCGTGCATTCAACAGCGTACACAGTGACACACATCCGTAATTTCGAACTGATCCCGCGGCCGGGCCGCCACCGGACCCGAATCCGAATCGATTGAAGGGAAGGAGCAGCCAAAACAATTAAAATGCGGCGCCAACAAATCGAGATAACCACGAAGACTCGCGGCATCAGTTTGAAACGAGGCCGCTGGCAACGAGGCAACGCGCGGATTACCCTGGACGCCGGGGTCCGGATGATTATCACCTCAATGCCGGGAAGACGAGCGATTTGAAAACCGAATCGGGCAGGAGAATTCGAAATTCGGCGCTGGTGGTCCTGTCGTTGTGCGTTTCGCCTTTCGCCCATGGACAGAAGCCCGCCGTTGGCGTTACGAAGCCGCCGGCAGCGGAGACCGTCATTCTCCCCAAATCCGTCCCCGATCCCCTCGAGCCGGTGAATCGAGTTGTATGGACCTTCAACAAGGGGCTGATGACCGGCGTCATCAAACCGACCAGCAGGGTTTATCGGTTTGTCGTCGTGAAACCCATTCGGACCGGAATTGGAAATATTGGAAAGAACCTCACTTACCCGGGGCGATTGATCAACAATCTGCTCCAGGGAAAGTGGCGGGGCGCGCGCGATGAATCCTACCGGTTTGTCTGCAATAGCACCGTCGGGGTGGCCGGGTTCTTCGACGTGGGGACGAAATGGAAGATTCCGAAATCGGACGCGGACTTTGGCCAGACCTTCGGCCGATGGGGGTGGAAGCCCAATTGCTATCTGATGTTGCCGATTTTTGGACCGAGCAATGAACGAGACACCGTCGGTCTGGCGGCCGACACGGCCTCCAATCCGTTGATTTATATCGCTCCTTACAAATTTGTCGCGAACGATCCACTGACCTATCTCGGCCCCTACACCTATTTCAACTACGCGGTGATGTATAACGATCTCGCCGACACCGTTGGGGAATATGTGCGCTTCAGCCGGGCCGAAATGGATCCGTATTCCGAGATTCAGTACGCCTGGACGTTCGCGCGGGAGAATCGAGTCGCGGATTTTCAGGTGAAAGGAAAACAGGACGAGGCGTCGCTGGAAACCCTTGAATCCGTATTCTTCACTTTCAAGGACCCTGAATTCCCCGGCCGCGGCAAGACCCGGTCGGTCCTGATTCCGGCAACCGGCCGGAAACTAAAATTCACGTTTTGGTTGCAGCCGCGGAAAGCCCCCGTGGTTTATATCGTCCCAGGTCTGGGCTCGCACCGGCTCGCCCAATCCTCTCTGGCGCTGGCCGAGCTGGTTTACAAAAGCGGCTTCTCCGCCGTGTGCGTCAGCAGCGCGTTCAATTCCGAGTTCATGGAACACGCGTCGACCGCGGCGGTGCCGGCTTATCTGCCGGTGGACGGTCACGATGTGCACGTCGCGTTGACGGAAATTGATCACCGCCTGCACGTAAAGTATCCGGACCGGTTGGGAGACAGGGCGCTGATGGGCTATTCAATGGGCGCGCTCCATTCCATGTTCGTCGCCGCTGCCGAGCCGACGAATCAACCGCCGTTGATCAAATTTGACCGCTACGTCGCCATCAATACGCCGGTTCGCATGGCACAGGGGCTTTCGAAGCTGGACGAATTTTACCGGGCACCCCTGGCCTGGCCCGCGGCGGAACGGACCGATGACATCGAGAACACTTTTTTGAAGGTGGCCGCCCTGAGCAAGAGCACGCTTACACCCCAGACCTCCCTGCCCTTCAACTCCATCGAGTCCAGGTTTCTCATTGGCCTGATGTTTCGACTCCAGTTGCGCGATATTATTTTCAGCAGTCAGCGGCGGAACAATCAGGGAATCCTGCAACACCCGATCCGGAGTCTCAGGCGCGACCCGGTGTATCAGGAAATCCTTCAGTATTCCTACCAGGATTATTTTCAGAAGTTTGCGATTCCGTATTACCAGGCCCGCGGCGTCGCGTCGCCGACGGCGGAAGCGTTGGAAAAAGCCGGTGATTTGCGGACCTATGAAGCCGCCCTGCGCGCCAATCCCAACATTCGCGTCATCGTCAATCAAAACGATTTTCTCCTGTCGGATGAGGACCTGGCTTGGCTTCATGCCACATTTGCGCCGGAACAATTGACCGTCTTCGCGCAAGGCGGGCACCTCGGAAATCTTTCCAATCCGGCGGTGCAAAAGACGATTTTAACGGCGCTGGCGGGTTTGAAGTCATCTTCACCCAAATCGGATTGATCGTCCCAGCCCGCTCGCCGGGGCTGGATCCATAAACGCATGGTCAGGTAAATCCCCAACGGGAAATCCTCTATAGCGCCCCCGCTGTTTTCCGTGCTTAGGTTATTCTGTAATGAACGATAAGCAGATCCTTCAAGGGGGCGAATCAACCGGCGCGTCACTTCAATTCCAAACGAATCCGCCTCATCGCATACTCGTGGTGGATCATGACCCTTATGTTTGCCATCTCAGTGCCGACGTGCTGATCAGGCATGGCTACGTGGTGAACGCCGCCGAAGACGGCGCTGCCGGCTGGGAAGAGCTTGAGGCCAACAATTACAATCTTCTGATCATCGAGTACGAACTGCCCAAGATCACCGGCCTCAGACTTGTCAGGAAGCTGCGTGCCGCCCGCATGGCCCTGCCGGTCGTCCTGGTCGCAGCAAGATTGCCTGCGCGCGAGCTGGCCAGAAACTCATCGCTCCGACTTGCGGCCACGCTGTTGAAACCCTTGGCCGTTGTTCCGTTGCTGGACACGGTGAAAATCGCCCTGCGCGTGACCGACAGTCCCGGCGGACAGATCGCTCCGCCGCCAAACTCTCAAAACCAGCCAGCAGCCGGGGGTTGGCAACCAAAGCTGACCGCGGCCCATGCCAGCACCACCACACAAGTGCTTCAGAAAATTCACGAGTCTTATTACGCTTACTCCCATTGGGGATTAAACGATTGAACGGGATGCACACCTGTTTAGCGACGGAATTGCGGAGCAGTTCCTGGCGAAGTTCCAGAAACAGGCCGATTTGACCGGGATGCGGGATAAAATCTGGTTGACGGTGCCGATATGGGCTGCCAAAAAAGTTCCGCCCATGAAGATCTGAAACTGCCGCGCGCGTCGCCTCCACTGTTACTGTCACCCCCGGCGGAGCGGCCGTGATCCAGCGACGCGGATTTCCTGCCAATTAACTCCGTTGCCGGCCCGGTTCGCCGATGTTTCAGCGTGTCCATCGGCGTCCGCAACGCAGACACCGCATTTATGCCGCGGGGTCTATCCCCCCGTAGAGAAGTCTCTGCCGATCGCGTAGAGTCACCGCATATGAAACGAATCCTTTTCTTAACCGGCGTTGTCACCATCCTCACTACGACCGGATGTCTTGTTTCCGAAGGCGGACCGCACGGACATTATCGCGGGCACGAGGGTTTCGGACACGAGAGTTTCCGAGGTCATTCGGAAGTCGTAGTAGAACCCCGGGAAGTCATAGTGCATCCGCCCGAAATCATCGTGCGGTAGTTCGCGTTGGTGATGAGTAACGGCAGCCTGATTGAAAAAGGCGTCAGTCTCCGCCCGCCCGGAAATCATCGGACAGGATGCAGATGTCAGGCTTCTTCAATCCGGCGGCTCACGGGCCAGGAATCCGCCTGGGGCAAGTCGTCGTACCCGCGGAGATGTCTTCTCCTGTTCGCGTCGAGACACCCGAACAAGCCCGGTCTTCCAGAAAAGCAGCGCGCGGTTGGTTCCAAGCCAATGGATCAATTCGTGGCAGACAGACAGTCAATCACAAAGACCGGGGCTTTCCTGATGCGCCAAACGGCTTGAAAACATTCCGCTCCAAAATTCCCGTGGCGGCCAAAGTGACCGTCACCGTCTTTCTCTCCGTGCTCGTCCCGGTTTATTGGCGCACCTATGGGCTTGGCAATTTCTTGTGGTTCTGCGATACGGCCCTCATTCTTACCGTCGCGGGGATGTGGCTGGAAAGCTCGCTGCTCATCGCCATGTGCTCCGTTGGCATTCTGCTTCCGCAATGCCTTTGGCTGGCGGACTTCGGCAGCAATCTCCTCGGATTTCACCTTCTGGGCCTGACCAGTTACATGTTCGACCGCCATCTGCCTCTTTTCACCCGCGGGTTGTCGCTTTTTCATGGCTGGCTGCCCTTGCTGCTTGTCTGGCTTCTGGTCCGCCTGGGCTACGACAAACGGGCTTTGTCTGCCTGGACCGGCCTGGCCGCAGGGTTGGTGCTCGTCTGCTATTTTTTTACTCCGCCCGCCGGCGCCCATCTGGCCGACCCCAACGTCCCCATCAACATTAATTATGTTTACGGTTTCAACGACCAGCGCCCGCAAACCTGGATGAACCAAAACTTGTATGTCATTCTGTGGCCTGGCGCACTGTGGCTCGCCGCCTTTCTCCCCACTCACCTGGCCTTGCGCAAAATCTTTACGACGCCACCGCCAGCGGCCGGCCTGAAGCGCCGAATCCGATTCCTCCAGCCGTCCGAACCTGCTTTCCAGAGTCTGGTTCATAAACATTCGATAGGGTAAACCCCCAAGGGTAATCCCCTGAGTAGCGCCCGCCGGGTTGCGCCTTCTATTATCAGGCAGCGAAATAACAAAGCGCGGTCAAATGCAGAGTCAACCAAACAAGAAAGTAAACCTATGCCGAAGGAAGCCATTTTCTGCCTCGTCCTTTCGCGCGACCTGGCCGACCAAATCGTCGACCGAATGAAAACTTCGGGAATCTCCAACCATGACGTCTCCGCGCTGTTCCCCGACCGGACCCCTGCCCGCGATTTGGCGCCGGGGACAAGCGCATCCATACCGTGGCGAGAACGGCCACCGGCTTCGCGACGGTCGGCGTGGTGGACGGCGCGTCAGAGTGGCTTCGCGAGTATCGGCGCGCTGACCATACCGGGAGCCGGTCCTTGTGTCGCCGCCGGACCAATTATTTTCGCGTTGAGCGGCGCGGTCGTCGGGGGCGCTGGCGGTGGCCTGGCCGGTGCGTTGATCGCCATGGGCGTTTCCGAATTCGAGGCCGGCCGCTACGAAAGCAAAATCAAGGAAGGCAACATCCTGATTTCTGTTTACGCGGAGAACCCGGACGAGATCAACAGGGCGAAGGCGATCTTCAGGGAAGCTGGCGCGCAGGATATTTGCGCCACGGGTGAGGCCTCTTCCGCCAGGGAAAATTCGGCCACCGGGCACGCGTCTTACCCCGCCGCGGCCGCGTGCAGCCGCGCCCGACCATGAATCGCCAGAACAAGACCCGCGACCGGGCCAACCGCGTCGCAGGATCATATCCACAGTTCGAATGGCCGCGAAGCGGAACGCACCTGAGAACTCTTAAACATTTATTCCTCGACGAACTGTCGGAGCTATACGACGGCGAGGAACGGCTGGTCATCGCGATTCCGAAAATGATCAAGGCCGCCACCTGTACTCATTTGCGGAAATTGTTCCGGTCGCACTTGAAGGAAACCGCAAGTCACGTGAAGACGGTGGAAAAGGTTTTCCTGACCTTCGAAGAAAAACCACTGGCGAAGAAGTGCGAGGCCACCATCGGACTTCTGAAAGAGGGCGACGAAATCGCCGCCAACTTCAACGGCTCGGCGGCCATCAACGCCGCGCTCATTGCCGTCGCGCAGAAGGTCGGGCACTACAAGATTGCGTCGTATGGCTGCTTGCGCGAGTGGGCGGCGCTTCTGGGGAACAAGGTCGCCGCCGGTCTCCTGCAGGAAGCACTCGTCGAGGAGAAGGCGGCGAACCATTCCCTCAGCGAGCTGGCGCGTTTCAGGAGCAATCATGAGGCTGCCGGAGAATGCGCCCCGGCGGATTTGTGCCACGGCAGCAACGGTGCAATGCCATCGCACGGACGGCGTGGCATGCGTCCGTTGTGCCTCCACCCGCTCCGCCCCGGCTTGATGTAACCCTGACCAAACGTCCGTGGCCGCGAATGTTTTCGTGGTCGTCGGACGAACCCAAAACACCCAACCATGAAACACGACAAAAACCACGACAACCGGAAAAACGCCCAGCCGCAACTGGAGCCGGTCCACTTCGAATTCACTCACCCGACTGCCGCCAGCGTTTGTATCGCGGGAACTTTCAACGACTGGCACCCCGAAGCCAAGTCCATGCATCCCGCGGGGGGCGGTCGCTGGCTGAAGGACACCGCCTTGCCGCCCGGGAACTACGAATATTGCCTGGTGGTGGACGGCCACTGGATACCCGATCCGCTGGCCGAGGAAACCGTTCCCAACCCGTTTGGCGGAAGAAACTCGATTCTGAATGTGGCCAGACCGCCGGAAGCATCCCAACCCGTCAACGCAAAACATGAGCCACTGAAAACACAAGCAGGCAGAACCTCCAACAGATAAGTCCGCCATGAACAAACCCGTGCTCGCGGCACTCGCGCTGGCGCTGTTCTCATTCCCTGGCCGGGCCGAAGACACTTCCGGCAAAGACAGAACGGAGGACCATTCCGGCAATGACTTTGACCGCGCGATTCGCCAAAACAACGCCACACTTTTTACCGAGGGCCGGCACATTTTCCGTTACGCCACCTTCGGCGACGAAGCGTTCTGGGGTGATGCGCTCAAACTCCATCTCGCGCTGGCAGGCGAAAACCTCGGCGGCGTCGGCCCCGGGGTCAGCCCGCGGACGGCGCTCTCGGTGGGTCTGAAAGTCGATGTTTCGGCTCTCCCGCATGCGCTGCAGGCGAAGCTGCGTGCGGGCCAGGTCAACCTTGACGATCCCGCCACAACCCTCGCCCTGCTCAAACTCAACTCGGTCGTCGGCGTGACCGGTTTCTTCGACAACGCCGGGCGCATCAAATCCGTTGGCATCCAATGCGCCTTCTGTCACTCGACGGTGGACGACTCGTTCGCGCCGGGCATTGGTCGGCGGCTGGATGGCTGGCCGAATCGCGACCTGAACGTGGGCGTGATTATCAATCTGGCGCCGGACGTTTCGCCGTTTACGGCCGCGCTCCAGGTGGACGAAGCGACTTTGCGCACCGTTTTGAACAGTTGGGGACCGGGGAAATTTGATGCCGCGCTGTTGCTGGATGGCAAGGCGTTCCGTCCTGACGGCAAGTCCGGCGCCACCCTTCTTCCGGCGGCATTTGGCCTGGCCGGCGTGAATCTGCACACTTACACGGGCTGGGGTTCGGTCACGCACTGGAACGCGTTCGTCGCCAACCTGGAAATGGGCGGACTCGGCACGTTCTACGACCCGCGTCTGGCGGATACGAACATGTTTCCGGTCGCGGCGCGCAATGGTTTTTGGAACGTGCGCCACTCGCCCGACCTGGTAACGTCCAACCTTGCGGCGCTCCAGTTCTATCAGCTTGCCATTCCCGCGCCTGAGCCGCCGCGCGGCAGTTTCAACCCGACCGCGGCCGACCGCGGCCAGACGCTGTTCACATCAAAGGCCCAGTGCGCCACGTGCCATGTGCCGCCGATTTTCACTGAACCGGGCTGGAACCTGCACACGCCCGCCGAAATTGGAATCGACGATTTCCAGGCCAATCGCTCGCCGGACCAACGCTATCGCACGACGCCGTTGAAGGGCCTGTTCGCACGCGCCAAAGGCGGCTTCTATCACGACGGCCGGTTCGCCACGCTCGCCAACGTGGTCAACCATTACGACGGCCATCTCAACACCGGGCTGACTGACGCGGAAAAGGCGGACCTGGTGGAGTACCTCAAATCATTGTGAGCACTCGCTTTAGCATCATTCGCGATTTCTTACGGCGGCACGCGACAACTCAGGCGAACGCGCCCAACGGTGACTCGACCCTCAAGGAGACGCCGCTTACAAACGCGCCCGGAGACGAACCGCTGCTCGTTGAGACGATTGCCGCAACGGTGGCCAAAACGACTCCGGCGCAAATCGTCTTGATTGTGCTGGGGACGGTTGCCTTCCTTTACTTTGCCCGTCCCGTGGTCTTGCCGGTCTTTCTGGCTTGTGTTGCCGCAATCACGTTGAAACCGCTCATCCGCTGGTTGTCTTACTGCCACATTCGACCGGCGTTCGCGGCGGCGATTGTGTTGAGCCTGTTGATGACCGCCGCCGGGATTGGTTTTTTCCATTTGGGCCGGCCCGCCATGGCGTGGGTGAATGATGCGCCCGAACGCATGAACCAGTTGAGACAGCGTGTCCAGAAAATGTTTCCGCGCGCCGCGCGGTTCAGCCAGGCGGCGGCGGCGGTGAACAACCTCGGCGCGACGGAGGAAGAAAAAAAAGAAGACCAAAAGAAGGCGCCCACGGTGGAGGTCAAAGACGGCCGTGGCACCAGTTCAATTCTTAACTGGACCGGGACCTTTCTGGCGGGGGTCGGCGAGACGCTGGTGTTGCTTTATCTGTTGCTGGCTTCCGGCGATCTGTTCCTGCAAAAACTGGTCCACGTGATGCCGACTCTGCGCGACAAAAAGCGCGCGGTCGAGATCAGCCACGAGATTCAGCAAAACATTTCCAATTACCTGTTCTCGGTGTCGCTGATTAACATTGGCCTGGGTCTGGTCGTAAGCGCGGGTCTCTACTGGTTGGGCGTGCCCAATGCCGCCCTCTGGGGAGTCCTCGTGGCGGTGTTGAATTTTGTTCCCTACTTTGGCCCCGTCGTCGGAGTCTTCCTGCTGGCCAGTGTCGGCCTCCTGACGTTCGACACGCTGGGGAGAGGACTCCTGCCGCCCGTCTGGTACCTGTTGCTCCACCTGCTGGAAGCGAACTTCATTACGCCGGTCCTGCTGGGCCGCCGCTTCACGCTCAATCCGGTGGTGATTTTTGTTTCGTTGATCTTCTGGACGTGGCTCTGGGGTGTGCCGGGAGCCTTGTTGTCCGTGCCGATCCTGGTCTCGATCAAGGTTGTTTGCGATCGCGTTCCCGCCATGTCGCACGTCAGCGAACTGCTCACGAGTTAATCCAGCAACATTCCATCAGTGGGTCCCCATGAATCATTCCGCCGAAAAAATAGCGGGCCGGGCGGGCGCGTGGAGCCGCCTCGCTCTGCAAACACTCGCGGGCATGGGCGGCTTCGCGCGCGCACAGTGGGATGAGGTGAGGCACGCGGCGGCGGTGATTGGGACGGTGCTTTGGACCGGTGTTCGACCGCGATATTGGACACGCGCGGTGCGAACAGCGCTTGCGCGGCAGGTGCTGGCCATCGGCGTCGAACCGCTCTGGTTTGTCGGCGCGGTGGCGGTGTTCGTCGGCATTTCAGTGGTGGTGCAACTCACCTTCTGGGTGGGCGAGGCGGGGCAGTCACAACTGGTCGGGCCGCTGTTGGTGGCTGTCGTGGCGCGCGAACTCGGGCCGGTGCTGATCAACCTCGTGGTGATCGTCCGCAGCGGCAGCGCGATGACGACCGAACTGGGAGTCCTCAAAATCAACGGGGAAGTCAGCGCGCTGGAAGCGCAGGGAAGCGATCCCTTCCTGCATCTCGTTTTGCCGCGCGTGCTGGGCATGGCAGTGTCCACGTTTTGCCTGACGATCGTTTTTATCTTCGTCGCCTTTGCGAGCGGCTATTTGTTCGCGGCCTGGACGGGGAAAGGCAGCCGTGACTTGCTGTTATTTGCGGACACCCTTTCCAGCGCGGTCCAACCCAAGGACATTTTCAACATCCTCGCCAAAAGCATCGTGCCCGCACTGTTTGTGAGCGCGTCCTGTTGCATCGGCGGATTGGGCGTTGGCCTGTCGGACACGGAAATCCCGCAGGCCACGCAACGGGCGCTTACCCGGTCCGTCGCCGGACTGTTTGTCATCTCCGCCGTCGTGTCTTTGCTGACTTACCTGTGACCATGAGCGAACCGACCCACATCCTGAACAATCACGCCTCGATGGACGCGGCAACCGGGACAAACTGATGGCAGACCGCTTCAAATTCCGGCGCGTCAACGAAATCACCGGCACGTTCGTGCTCATCATCGTTGCGCTGCTGATCGCCGCCGTGGTGTGGACGGGCCACAGCCAGCGCTGGTTCAAAAGCCGCGTCACGCTGCGAATCGTTTTGCCCGAGGCTGGCGCGGCTGGAATCCGGCAGGGATCGGAGGTTTACTTTTTGGGCACACTCGTGGGATCGGTTTCCGACGTGGTGGTGGACGAAATGGGCCGAATGGAAGCCCAGGCGAACATCCGCCGCGACTTTTTTCTCTTTGTGCGCTCGGATTCGTCCGCGCTCGTCAAAAAGAAATTCGGAGTGGCGGGCGATTCATTTTTTGAAATCACGCGTGGCCAGGGCAAGCCGCTGCCGGAAAAGAATGCGTCCATCGTCTGCAACGAGCAGTTTCAAAGCGCGCTGGAAGCGGCCGTCGAGGAGGTCCGCGCCGAGGCCATGCTCGTGCTGAAGAAGGTCAACGGCGGTTTGGATACGTGGACCACGCTCGGATCGAACCTCATCACCACACGCGCGCGGCTGGACCAATTGGTGGGGCGCGTGGACGACCTGGCCACGGACGTTCAGGCGGGCAAAGGCACGGTCGGCAAGTTGATCGCCGACACCGCCCTGGTGGACGAGGCGCAGCAGCTTGTGGCGCGGGCGAACGAGGCGATGAGCGAGTTGCGGGGCGTGGTGACGAACCTGAATGTCGCGGTGAAGAACGTCCAGAACGGCACGGCGCGTCTGCCGGAAATCAGCGACGCCGTAGCCGGCGAAGCGAAGGACCTGCCCGGACTGGTCCAGCAAACGCAGACCTCGATGCGCGAACTGGAACGGTTGATTGAAGCCATGCAACGGCACTGGCTGCTCCGCAAATACGTAAACCATACGAACCCGCCGCCTCTCAATCCGTCGCCCGAAACCGCAGTGCCGGAAAAGAAACCGGTGAAGGCGCTCCGGTCACCGAGGGATTCCGGGAAGTGAGGTTCGAGGCAGCCTGGTTATTGAGAAGCGCCACCGATGATGGGGGGGGGGATTTCCCCCGGTAGGTAAGGACCGGGGCATACGGTAGCGTGACCGAGTGCGGCGGTGGAGAAAGGCAAGATCACCGCTTGTTTCCTGCTGCCGCGAGCGCGGCCGTCAAGCCACACGGAATGACATTATGCCAATGAAAGCTTTATTCAATGGACTCCTCGCAGTCCTGTTACTCCCCGGGAGCGGCGCATGCGCGGATTTGTCCGATTTACTCGGCCTCGGGGAAAGCAAAACGAGCAATTCACCGCCGGACGCCGGCATTGGCGCGCTCACACAAGATCAGATGGTGGGTGGACTGAAGGAGGCGCTGGGCAAGGGCGTGGAGCTGGCCATCTCCACTCTCGGCAAAACCGACGGCTTTCTCAAGGATCTCAACGTGAAAATCCCGATGCCGGAAAGTTTGCAGAAGGTGGAGCAAACCCTGCGCGCCTTGCGCCAGGACAAGCTCGCCGACGAATTCGTGACCACGATGAACCGCGCCGCCGAGCAGGCCGTTCCCGAAGCCGCCGCGGTGCTGGGGGACTCGGTGAAGCAGATGTCCATCGCCGATGCGGAGTCCATCCTCACCGGCACAAACAACGCCGCGACACAGTATTTCCGCCGCACCAGCGAGACCAATCTCCACGCCCGCTTCCTCCCCATCGTCAGGGCGGCGACGGAGAAGACCGGCGTTACCTCCTCCTACAAACGGATGACCGACAGAGCCGGGGGAGGTTTCGGAGGATTGGGCGGCAGCCTGCTTGGCAAGCAAGCCCCGGACCTGGACGACTATGTCACCCGCAAAACGCTCGATGGTTTGTTCCTGAAGATCGCCGAGCAGGAAAAAGCGATTCGCGAAAACCCCCTGGCGAGAACCACCGACCTGCTCCAGAAGGTGTTCGGCGAAGTTGGCAAGTGATCACCCGCCAGACACCGTGGGGGATTCCCCCCGGTAGATAAGGGCCGACGCATACCATAGTGTGGCTCCTATGTTAAAGCCGAAGACACGGCAACAGGAAGGAACAACCGTAATGAGAAAGATTTATCCGCTCGCGCTTCTGGTGGCGACGGGCGCCATGTTAGTCGCCGCCACGCCAGTGAGAGCTTCCGAAACGGATGACCGTATCGAGTCTTCCGCCAAGAAGTCCCACATTTTCAAAACCTACCTCAAGGACGATGCCATTACGCTGCGATCCAAGGATGGCGTCGTCACCTTGAGGGGAACCGTCGCCGAAGCTTCCCATAAATCCCTGGCCGGGGACACCGTGGAGGGCCTGCCCGGCGTCAAAAGCGTGGACAACGAACTGAAAGTCAAAGGCGAAGCCAACGCCGAACATTCGGATGGATGGCTGAACACGAAGGTGAAAACCACGCTCTTGTTCCATCGCAACGTGAGTGCCACGAAGACCGGCGTGGATGTGAAAGACGGAATCGTCACCTTGAACGGCGAGGCCAACAGCCAGGCCCAAAAGGAACTGACCACCGAATACGCCAAAGACGTCGAAGGCGTCAAAGAGGTCAAAAACGAGATGACGGTGGCCGAGACCCCGGGCAAGCCGGACGAAACCATCGGCGAGAAGATCGATGACGCATCTATCACCGCCCAGGTGAAGTCGTCCTTGCTGTCGCACCGTTCGACCAGCGCTCTGAAGACGAAAGTTTCGACGACGGATGGCGTGGTCACCTTGAACGGCATTGCCAAAAACGAAGCCGAGAAAAGCCTGGTCACCAAGCTCGTCGCCGACATCGATGGTGTAAAAAGCGTGATCAATAAGATGACCGTTGAGGCGGTGGTGTCGCAAAACGCTTCCCCACCCCGCGCTCCGCAGAACCTGAGGATAGTAAACAAGTAAAATCAAACCGGCGCCTCGTTGCCTGCGGATGCGGAAGCTCACCCGCCGACAGCGGCGCCAAAGCAAATCGAAAGGAAAATCATATGTTGTGGACTCTTGCGGTGATATTTTTAGTTTTGTGGGCTTTGGGGCTGGTGAGCAGTTACACGATGGGCGGGTTCATTCACGTTCTTCTGGTAGTTGCCGTTGTCATGGTGCTCATCAACTTCATTTCAGGTCGCAGGCGGGTGTGATCCGCGCACCAAGAATGTACAAAGGATACTTGCTTGAATCAAAAATTCACTGAAAGCCTGCCATGAACAAAATCGTTTCTCTGGCCCTGCTCATTGGTGGGGTCGTACTTATTATCATTGGAATCAACGCCACGAACTCGTTCAGTTCCGATGTTTCCAGATTCTTTACCGGATCACCGACTGATAAAGCCGTCTGGACCCTCATCGCGGGCGTTCTCGCTGCCGTCGTTGGCCTCGTTGGAACGTTGCGCGGCACGAAGCAAACTTGATTGCACCCTCATCAATTGACCGTCGCCGCCTGACGCGTTGGCGGGCAGGCGCCACGGTCCCAAACCACACCCGCCAACAAGAAATGAAATCATGAATGCGTTGAAACGTTGGAACCGGTTAAAAGACCTGGAAGCTTTCCAACACAGTCTGGACAGTCTTTTGGGTCCTTCTCCTGCCCATCGGCCCGAGGGGCAAGAGGGACTCATGGCCGCCGCCGAATGGTCCCCACTGGTGGACATCAGCGAAGACGACAAGGAGTACCTGATCAAGGCCGAGTTGCCTGAAGTGAAGAAGGAGGACGTAAAGGTCACCGCGGAGGAAGGCACATTGACCATCATGGGCGAACGCAAATTCGAAAAGGAAGGAAAAGGCAGAAAGTATCACCGTGTCGAACGCGCCTACGGCACTTTTGGACGGAGCTTCTCGCTCCCGGATGACGCCAGCCCCGCGAAAGTCAGCGCCGAGTTCAAAGATGGCGTGCTCACCGTGCATTTGGTGAAGGACGAGAAGGCCAAACCGCAGCAGGTCGAAGTCAAGGTTTCCTGAACGGGTCTAATGATCGACCACCAAAGAGAAACGGTGCTTCCAGGACACATCAGCATTTTGGACGACACCGATGAGCGTCGCAAACTGGAGAAAAGCATCGCGCAAGTTCAGCGTGACAGACGCTGCGTACAACGCGCAGCATCGCTGATGGCCCTGTTCACTGCGCTAAGTGCGGCCGGTCTGGGGTATGGCGCGGTCCTTCAGGAGAATTTTCCCTATGGCGAGTCTTGGTCTGTGATCAAGCTCATAAGCGAGTTCGGATTGGCATCGATAATTTCCCTGGTGGCCCTGGTGGGCCTCTTGACGGCCTATCGCAAGAAGTCGAACCGTTTGCGAGAGGAATGCCGTCGGTTGGTCACGAAACTCAAGGAGTCCCGGTTGGACGAGCCTCACATAACGCCCCTGCGAGGCCGTCATCCCGGAGCCGGCGACCGTGAAGTTGCCCGAGGCGCAGTGGGAGCAAATGGTGCATTGTGTGAATAAAACACCTCCTGAAAAAATCCTGTCCGCGAGTGAATGGACGCCATGCGACCCAATCTGATCAATCCATCCGATCCGCTGGTCAGCGGTGTCAGCGGGAGTTGGAATGGGAGCAATCCAGCCGAAACGATTCACACATCACAGCTGTCCCCCGCCGTCACCCCTCTGACGTTGACCTCCAGGGAAACGAAGAACGATTCGCCGGTCCGGACGGGAAAGCGCGATACGGTGGGGCAGATTGAATCCGATGATTTTTCCAGATTTGAAGGAGAGGGCGGCCCGGAAGCGCCTTTGCCTGCGACGGAACTGATTGATGTTCCACTTGAAACGCCGTTTGGCGGCGACCGCGCTGGGGTCGATATTAAAGCCGAGGGAACTATGAAACCACCTTCTGCCTGCGGGCGGAACCAAGGCATGCGAGTTAGAAGGCAGGTTTACGAACTGACTCTTCACGACCTCAGCACATTTCCAGTTTGGGAGTTCAGGTTGGATGAAGAGGGCGAAGAAGGCCGGGATGAGTCCACTGTCCGGCCCTATACAACGCCTGGCCCGCTTGACCCCACGGACCGCATGTTCGTCGTGCGAGCCGTCTTCACTTTGGCCGATGGTTCAAGGAGGCAAGGCTATCTCACGCCACCCGTTCGGAACGATGGCAGCATCGGCGCCTTGCAACCCATCATCGTTACTGCCTGCGGGCAGGTTCGCTTTTGGTGCGGCACCGCGGTACCCGACGTGAAGCGATTGGCCCGCAACTACGAGTGGCTTGGGAAGGATGTACGGCGTGTATTTCCGGTGCAGTTCTGCTCGGATGTTGCGTTAATAGGCGGTCCGGTCACGGGCAGCGTGCCGGGTTTTCTGGTGCTGGAGGATTTTCAGACCCGGAAAACGAGCACGGTAAGATGACGCCGTGTCGATGGCTCCAAGACACAGAACTCATGAAGGCAAAAATATTCGAAGTCGTTCTGCATAAGCTCCCTTCCGGCAAGTCGCCTGCGACTGCTCTTGAAGAACAGCTCAACGAATTCCTCGCGCAACACCCCGACCTGCGGCTGGTTGCCACGCACATGAGCACTCTTGTCTCGCCAGCCGAGCCGAATGCCATGCCGAGGTCGGAAGAATCATCCATCATCATTTTCTGCACACTGTTTTATACCGATCAAGATACGAGTGATACCGCCCGATGCACACACTCAAGCTGATTTGCTCGTCAATCATCCAACTGGTAAAACAGGTTTGGTCATTTCCCAAATCTGTCACCACAGCCATCAAGCAGAAGCGGCAGCAGATCGTGCGGAACGAAATTGAAATCGAAAGGCTCGACCGGATACGAAACCCGTCGAAGTATCTTGGAAGTGATGATACGTGAGACAGCATCTTTGTTCGGTGGCAGCAATGGCGTCCAGGAGTGCTTCAGGAAGTTCCGCTGGGAAAAGGCTTTTTGGTCGGATAAGGGGTCTGGGCTGGGGAGTGAGTGTCCCGCCAGCTTACAGAAATAGCTGCATAGGCCGTGAAAACCTAAAAAACACCCCCGCAGTGTGGCTTGCCGGAACGACTCTCGCAGACCCTCCTAAATTCTCCTGCAAGGTGCCTTACGCCCGCCTTCACACCGACGAATCAGAACCGCCCCCGACCCTCTCTGCGTGAAGATAAGCAAAACCTCGCCGGCGCGTTGCCAGGCCGGTGACCGGACTCAACTTTCTGGTCCACATGGAGTGTTAGTCTTGGGACTGGTTTGAGTTTATGTTTTTGTTTGTTCTGTGTCCATCCCCAGCGTAGGGAGGGCGTAGCCCGACCAGAGCCGAGGATGGGCGGCTCCGTGCC
>DATNDF010000308.1 GCA_035607015.1 Candidatus Angelobacter sp.
TTTGTCTTCGTCATCATGGTCGTCGCTGCCACGCGCCCGGTGGTCAAACTGGCGGAGACGCTCATCTCACTGGCCGCGCGACTGATTCCCGTGCAAGAAAGCGTGTCGTTTTACATCGCCGCGCTCTTTCTCGGGCCGCTGTTGGGATCATTCATCACCGAGCCGGCGGCGATGACGCTACTGGCGCTCGTGCTCAAGCGCCGTTATTTCGACCGTGGCATTAGCCGTAAACTGGCCTACGGCACGCTCGGGTTGCTGTTTGTCAACGTATCCATCGGCGGCACGTTGACGCATTTCGCCGCGCCGCCAGTGTTGATGGTCGCGGCCAAGTGGAATTGGGGCTTGGCTTTCATGTTCGAGCACTTCGGTTGGCGGGCGGCTGCCGCGTGCGCGGTTTCGACCGTGATTGTGGCTGCCATGTTCTGGAAGGAACTCAAGGGGTTGGAGGTCGAGCGGAATGCGAGCGGGCGGATTCCGGCGTGGTTAACCGCTGCGCATCTGGTGTTCCTCGCGCTCGTCGTGGCGTTCGCGCATCACCCTAATGTTTTCTTTGGCATCCTCGTGCTGTTCCTCGGTTTGGTGGTGGCCACGCGCGAGTATCAGGATGACCTCAAGCTGCGCGAGGGATTGCTGGTGGGTTTCTTCCTCGCAGGCCTGGTCACGCTTGGTTCGTTGCAGGCTTACTGGCTCAAACCCCTTATCCAAAGCCTTGGTGGGAACGCGCTGTTCTTTGGTGCAACCGGACTCACGGCTATCACGGACAACGCGGCACTTACTTATCTCGGCTCGCTGGTGGACGGTATTTCGGACGAGCTGAAATACGCGCTCGTGGCGGGCGCGGTCGCCGGTGGTGGGCTGACGGTGATCGCCAACGCGCCCAATCCGGCGGGTGTGGGCATCCTCCAAGATGCGAAGGCATTTGAAGGCGAAGGCATCAGCCCGCTCGGGCTGTTCCTCGGCGCGCTGCTGCCCACGGCGGTGGCGATAGTGTTCTTCTGGCTGCTACACTGAGCCTTGACTGAAGACGGATCAAAGCGTCACGACTTTGCATGCTGGCGAGTGTCAGCGTATCAACTCTTGGGGAACAACCGTTGCCGTGCGTCTGACGTGATCACGGTCACGGCGGGATGCGTCAGCCTGCGTTCGGGCGTGATCGCATAGAATTGCTGCTGGCATTCATCCGTTCGCCCAATCGTGCGAAAGCCAAACCGCGCGACGATTTCCTTCACGACCATCGTCGGCACGCACATAAAGCCCAAGTTGTGGAGGGCGAGGATGTTCACAAGGGCGGGGTCTTCGAACTCTCCGACCAGCCGGGGGCGAACACCTATCGCGTGAAACCATTTTTCCAGTGAGCGGCGTAACCCGCTGTTGGACATCGGCAATAATGCCGGCGCTCCATTCAGCGATTTAGGAAAGCCACGCCGGAGTTTCGCCGCTAGACGCGGCTCTGCGCAGAACGCTACGCCGCATTCACCCAGGAGATGATTGAACACATTTGCGTGGACGCCACTGGATGCCGGCTCGTCGGCAAGCACGAGATCGAGGCGATACGAGGACAATTCAACCAGCATGTCCGACACTTTGGTTTCCCAACAGGCAACTTGCACAGGTTGAGGAAGGTGAAAGATAGGCTCGATGATTTTGTAGGTGACCAGTTTGGGTAACGCGTCGGCAATGCCGAGACGCACGCGCAAGGGACGCGAGGTGGGCCGTTGCTTCACCGAGTTCAACAAATCCTGGCCGATGGAAAAAATCTCCTCCGCATACGTCAAGACGTGCTGACCAACGTCGGTCAGTGCGACGTTGCGGCCAGCGCGGCGGAATAGCTTTTCCCCGAGAACGCCTTCGAGGGACTGAATTTGCGCGCTGATGGTGGATTGGGAGACATGCAGCTTGGCGGCGGCTTTGGTCAGGCCGCCTTCCTTCGCCACGGTGCAGAAATAGCGCAGATGGTGGTAATTCAAGAATTCCACAGAACAGAACTTCTATCGCTTAAACCGAAAAGTCCAATCGAGAAATCGAATTAGTCGAATCCAGCAACCGCATCGAAACTGGTGACATGAAAAGCGAACGGATTTTCAAAAACTTCAGTGCCTTGTCGTTTGACGGAAACACGGTCACTGGCGAAAGCGAGCCAGCCCCGAGCGTCTCCCAACCACGGTTGACGCCCGAAAGCGTCCAGGACTTCGATGTCCACCAAGACGGTTCTGCGGATGCAGATGCGCCGCAGACGGGACGTTCGGGGGCGACAAGGCACTGGCTGCAACGGAGCACGTTGCCAGTTGAGTTTCGACAAATCCGGCGTCGCTGGCTGGCGCTGCCGATTTCGCGCGGCTGCCCCGGCGCAGAGTAAACGCGGTAACCTCAAGACAAGTGATTACGATGAAAAGGAAAGTCCTGGCCGTGTTGGTGAATGTCACGCCGCTGACGCGAGCGATCATCAGCCGGGCATTCAAGCCGACCGACTTCGAGGTCTTTTGGACCGCGAATCTATCCGAGGCAGTGGAAGTTTCAACGCGCCATCACGTTGATCTGTTGCTGTTGGATTTGAACCAACCGTTGCGTGCTGGGTG
>DATNDF010000309.1 GCA_035607015.1 Candidatus Angelobacter sp.
CGCCGTTGCACGGATAATTTAGTTTGGAAAACTGAAACTTTGCCACGATTGTCGGTGTTGTCTGCTCCAGAACCTGGATTGCATCCTCAATCCCGGCGTCGGGACAACAATCGAATCGAAAGATAAAACATGAAGACGAACAATGCTCGCGCCACTTTCCTGTTTTGCGGCGCCCTGCTGGCCGGCGCGTCCACCCTCGCGGCGCGCGATGTTGAAGACAAAATGCACCAATCGTTCCCGGCGAAACCGGGCGGCAAACTCGTGGTCGAGGCGGATCGCGGTTCCATCGAAGTCAAGCCAGCCGATGTGGAACAGGTCGAAATCGACGTTTCCCGCAAGGTCGGCCGCGAAAGCGAGGCGGCGGCGCAGGACATCCTGAAAAACCATGAAATCAAGTTTTCCAAGGACGAAGACACGGTTCGCGTCCATGCGGAGTTCGCGAAGGACTGGAAAAGCAGCTGGCGCGACAAGGGGCGCAACCTGCAGGTGCGTTACGTGATTTCGGTGCCGAAAAAATTCAACGTGGATCTCAAGACCGCCGGCGGCAGCATCAAGGTCGCTGACCTGGTCGGCGAAGCCCGCAGTCAGACGGCCGGAGGGAGCCTGAGCTTCGGACAGATCGAGGGGCCGATACAGGGCCGGACCGCAGGGGGCAGCGTCGCTGTGGCCGGTTGCAAGGGCGATGTAGATGTCGAAACCTCCGGGGGCAGCATCAAGCTGGGTGAAGTGTCCGGGAACACAAAGGCGCACACTTCGGGAGGCTCGATCACAGTCGGAAAGTTGAGCGGCAAATCCGTGGTGAGCACCACCGGTGGCAGCATCGACGCGGCCGACGTGGGAGGCTCGCTGGACGCCTCGACTTCCGGCGGATCCATCACGGCGCGAATTTCGGCGCAACCTGGCGGTGACTGCCGGTTCCACACTTCGGGAGGCAGCATCAAGGCGAGTCTGGCGGAGAATGTCGCGGTCGATGTGGACGCCCGGACAAGCGGCGGGCGCGTAGTGACAGACTTGCCGGTGACAACGATTGTGAAAGGAGAACACAAGCCGAATATTCTTCAGGGGAAAATCAACGGCGGTGGTCCGGCTTTGTCGCTGGAAACCAGCGGCGGAAGCATTTATCTGAAAAAACAGTAACGAACGCCGCGCGGCATTCCGCGCTGTCCACCGTTTTTCAAACTCACGTCAAACCAAAGCGGGTGACGTGTCTTCATCCCCGGCGCATGCGCTGCCGCGTCCATGTAACGCTTCAGCGCTCATCGCCGCGAGTGCCCCTTATTAGCTAACCCAAAGTGGGGATGGCGCGCCTTGTTCGGAATTGATAGCTTCACGTCGTGTTGGTTGTTTGCACAGATGTAACTTTACAGTGCGCGCCGGTTCTGTTATGCAAGCGGGCGCGTGGCGGGACGGTTTCAGTTTGCGTCAAGAAGTATGAAATTTGAAATCAGAGGAGAAACACTGAGCGTTGTCGGCGTCAGGGAACTGGGAGCTGATAACTCGCAGGCTTTTCGCGAGCAGGTTCGCGCGGCTTTGCCCGATGATTCGAAGAACATCGAGATCGATCTCTCGCAGACGAGTTTTCTCGACAGTTGCGGACTGGGCGCGCTGATTTCGTTGCGCAAGATGGCCACCAGCCGCAACGGCAAAGTTCTGCTGCTCAACCCGCCTCCGCGCGTGCAACTCCTGTTCGATGTGACGCGCATGCAGAACATCTTCGAAATCGTCAAGGCCGGACCGGCTTCGTCGCCGGCGTAGTTCCTCTGCCGCGCATTCCTTTGCGCCGGTTTTGACCGGGGGCTTTGTTCGAACGGTTGCGTCCGACAAACGATCTGTTCCCGTCGCAAACCCGCACTTTGCGCGCTGGAAATTCCCCTGCCGCCCGGCGCTTTTTTGGGTTGAGAAGCGTTCCATGTCCCGGGAAACTCGTCCGCATGATACGGAAAAGCCTGTTCGCGTCGTTGATGGCGGTCGCCGCGACTCTTTCATCGGGACTTCTCGAAGCGCAATCTCCGCGCCTCGAAGTCATCCACGCGATGCTTCAGCGGCCGGACGATCCCTGGCCGCGTGACAAGGGCCATGTCGTACTGGCCATTCCCGGATGTTCCGAAGCGGGCAAGGGCTATCACGAACCGGGCGGCAGTTTCAGTCCGGGCTTCGGCAGCTTCGGCGTTTCCATCTGGATCACGGACAACGACGGGAAAATTCTGGCAACCAGTGGCAGCCTGCCGATGGACGAAATCCAGCAACAGTTTGTCTGGCTGACGAACCGGAAACTGCCGGCGATTCAGACCACGACCCCGTATTACCGCGCGCGCTGGTCGTTCGCCGGCGACAGCCGCTGGCAACTCGACCTGAATCTCGCGGCACAAAACGACGCAAGGGCCTTTGTTGTCATTCGCAGCGTCGGCCCGGCGGGGGGCGCGGTCCGGTTGCTCGACTGGCACGATCCGCAGTTGCGGATCAACGAACGGTGGTCCGTCTCGCCAAATCCGGCTCCCGCGTCGGTTTCGGTCGGTGACGAAGAGGTGGAAAACTGGAAAGTGTCCGGCTCCGGATTGAACCGATATGTCAGCGAGGATGGCTGGGGTTTTGCGCGCTTTGAACTGCGCGGAGCGCGTGACTGGACTTTCACCATCCGCGACAACCTCCTGCCGCCTACGACGCCGCTCGCCTATTCGTCAACCCTGGCCGGACTCGAGCTCAACCTGCCCGATCCGAAATTCACGAACAGCCTGAATGCGCAGGTGGCGCATTTGATGATGGGCCTGGTGAACAACGAGACGCGGCCCGGCGATCCGAACAACTATCCGCTCAACTGGCTGCGTGACGGCGCCTACTCGATCGTCGCGCTCGCGCGCGCGGGACAACTTGAGGTGGCGAAACAACTTTGCCGGCCATTCGCCGAGCACGATTTCTTCGGCGGGTTCGGTTCGGAAGCGGACGGTCCCGGCCTCGCGCTCTGGGCGCTCGGGGAAGTCGCGGCCATTGCGCGCGACAAGGAGTTCGACCGGTGGCTTTGGCCGCACGCGAAGCGCAAAGCCGGGTTGATCCTAAAAATGCTTTCCACTACCGAACCGCTGCGCGAACCGTACTCCGGTCCAATTGTTCCGGCACACACCAACCGCGACGACCTTGACCTTGTCTGCGATGCCGCGAAAGACGGACTCATCGCGGGCAGAATGGACTGGCAGCGGCCGGTTCTCTTCGTCAACGCGGTGAGTTATCGCGGCCTGAACAGCGCGGCGGAACTCGCGGACCGATTGGACAAAACGGCCGAGGCAAACGACTGGCGGGACCGCGCGGCAGTGCTGAAGCAGGCATGGGCAACAGCGTTTGGTTCATCGGAAGCCGACAACGAGCGCACTTACATCTGCGGCCTGTACCCGACGTGGATCGTCACCGACAAAGACGCGTTTCAAAACAAACTGGCCGGACGCCGTGCCAAATCACATGACGACGAAGATCGCCTGAAGGACGAACCGCTCTGGACCTATTTCAACGTCGCGGAGGCGCATCAATGGCTTGTGCTTGGGCAGCCGGAGAAAGCGTGGAGTGATCTGCGCTGGTTCTGGGACAACCAGGCGTCGCCGGGTTTGTTCACCTGGTGGGAAGGCAAAGACGAGGAGAACACGTTTCATCGCTGGGAACAGGCGCGTGGCTGGGTCGCGCCGCCGCACGTCACGCCGCATTACTGGACCGCCGCCGAGATGTTGCTGCTCCAGCTCGACATGCTCGCCTACCTCGACGAATCCGGCGGAGAACCAGCGCTGGTGGTAGGCGCAGGCATTCCGAAGGAATGGCTCGATATGACCATGGGCGTGAAGGGGCTTTCGACGCGACTCGGCAGAGTGGATTGGGAATGGCGCAAGGGCCGAATGACTGTCTGGATTCGCGGTGAGAAGTGCGCCGTGAAACTGGGACCGGCTTTTCCCGGAGACGCCAAGGTCAAGGTGAAGGATTAGCGGCTCGTCCATCCGGCTGCGTTTCCGTCACAGGGAAGGCGGACTGTCGCAAGGTGCTCCTCTATCCTGACACTTGCGACCCGGCCGACGATTCGACACAAGTGTTCGGGAGAAAGCGAAACGACGGATGGAAGCGGGACCTTTCGTGCGGCGGGCGTTCGCGCGTCCGGTGGCGTGCCGCCGGTTGTTGTTGTTGGGTTTCCGGTGTCGCTACCGGTTCAGTGAGCATCGATAGACAAACGCGGGTGGAACGTTCTTCCACACGATGCGACTGGTCTTCACCTCTGCAAAATGGCTCTCCAGACGTTCGCGGAAACGGCGCGCTCGCGGCAGCCAGCGGGCATGCACATAAGTGAACGTCATGAACATCCCGTCCGGTGCGAGCGAGGCGAGAATTGCCGAGAGGATCTGTTCCTGCACTTTCACCCGCATGTTCGCCCATGGCAATCCACTGATGATGTAGTCGGCCTTCGTCCGGCGATGTTGTGTGAGGTATTTCTGAATCTTCTCCGCGGAATCGTGATAAACGCACAAGCCGGGGAAGCGCTGGCGCAGACCGCGCACGTGCTCGTCATCCAATTCCAGCGCCAAAAACGCGGTATGTCGGCCGATGCGCTCGAGAATAGGGCGGGTAAACGCGCCCGTACCCGGACCGAACTCGACGACCGTCCGGGCCCTTTTCAGGTCGCATCCGCAGAGCATGGCCTGCGCGAGCGCGGGAGAACTGGGTGCGAGTGAGCCGACACGTGCCGGCTCGCGCAGGAACGCGCCGAGGAACCGCAGCCGCTCCGCCACCGCCGGGTCAAGCTTGCCCAACAGACCGGGGGAAGCTCCGCTTGCGGTGTTGCCGCGCGTCCGCGCGTGGACTGCGGAATAATTATTCATGCCGTTCGTCGCGCCCATTCCCGGAGGTTTTCCCGTTGCGCCTTCCCGGATTGATCTCTGCTTCCGGGTTTCCCCGTCAAATATGACTGAATAAAAGATGATGAAGCGGGGCGAGCCGCGCAAGCCAATCCTTCGGAAATTTCCGGCGCGAGGCTGAGAACGATTTGGACGATTGCACGCGGCGACGAAGTGGGCTATTTCTCTGAAATCAATTGTGAACCCGGAAACTGAGCCTCCGCGTCCGAACCATGTGCTGGCGACCTACCGTTGGCCGCTGGTGGTCGTGATCGTGGCACTGATCGCGCTGTTTGCGTTTCTGACTTTCCTGTGGGTCACGAAGCGCACTTACGACGAAACCCTCGTTCGCGGTGGCAGGGCCGGGGAGTATGCGGTGCGAAAGGCGGAATCGATTGCCGAAAAATTCATGAGCGGCAATATCACAAAGACATTCATCGCCGCCATTCCGGAAATCTCGTCCACGGGCGCGGGCAACCTCGAACTGGCCACAGCCGGACAGACGGAGATTTTTCGCGCGCAGGATGAGAAGAGCATTTTTTGGGACAAGCTTTACCTCGGCAGGACGGTTTCCGAAATCCGCGTGCCGGCGACGTACCGTTACCATCTGAGGTTGTCGGATCCCTGGCGACTGGACGTGTCCGGCCAGACATGCATCGTCATCGCCCCTGTCATCCGTCCCAGCCTGCCGCCGGCGATTCACACCGATCAAATGGAAAAGAAATCCGACGAGGGCTGGGGCCGGTTCAATGCCCGCGAGCAAATGGCGGATCTCGAGAAGCGCATTACGCCGACGCTCTCCCAATACGCTGCGGACGGACGGCACATCGCCCTGGTGCGCGAACAATGCCGCAAAACCGTGGCCGAGTTCGTGAAGACCTGGCTGCTCAAAGAAGACCAGTGGCGCACCGACCGTTTTCACACGATCAAGGTCATTTTCGCCGATGAAACTAACGCCGTGCCGGAACAAATCACACCAACGATCCAGTTGAAATAATCCGCGACGACCGGTTGCAGTCCCGATAGGTTTGCGCCGCAGCCGATAACCCACAAGATCCATGAAATGCCCCGCCTGTTTCAACCCTCTCACCTCTGTGACCATCGGCAGACTGACTGCGGATGTCTGCCGCGGCAGCTGCGGCGGCGTGTGGTTCGACGCGTTCGAGCTTCAGCAGGTGGATGAACCGGACGAGTCAGCCGGGGAATGGCTGGTCAACATCGAGCGGGACTCGAAGCTGCGCGTGGATTTCAACCGCAAACGCGCCTGTCCGAAATGCGACGGCTTCACACTCAAACGGCGTCATTTCAGCGCGAAACGGCTGGTGGAAATTGATGAATGCCCCGGCTGCGGTGGTTGCTGGCTTGATGCCGGCGAGCTGGGAAAGATTCGCGACGAAACGGGTGAAACAACGCGGCAAAAGGAGGCTCTGGCGGCCACACAACTCCGGTTGACCGCGCCCGTACTTCGTTATCTTTACCAAATCCGGGTGGACGCTGGAAAATAGCACGGCCATCAAGCCGGCGAGTTGCGATTGCGTCACGGTTTCGCGCCGAAAGGTGCAGTGGCTCAGTCAAAGTGGCACAATGGAATGAATCAACGTGAGGAACCGCGCGTAAAAGTCTTAACAGGTTCCCGAAGCCGCCCAATTCAGGGATCCTCCGCATGGCCAAGGTCGCGATTCGTCAAGCCCGGGTTCGCCCTCCTTCGCTTTTGTAGAATCGCTCTCAGAACAGCGGTCTTGCGCGCAGCAAATTAAATTGAATTTGCGCGGTTAAAATATTCAATAACCAGGTCATGCGATGCTTTGTCACCGGCGCGTCCGGGTTCATCGGCGCAAATCTCGTCCATGAGCTGGTGGCATGCGGCCATTCTGTGAAGACATTGCTGCGGCCGAATACCGATTTGCGCGGATTGAAGGGCGTGGAGTTTGAGCGCGTCAGCGGCGACATCGGCGACCGCGCAATGCTCACCGCCGCGATGCGCGGCTGCGATTGGTGCTTTCACGTTGCGGCGAGCTACCATCTCTGGCTGCGCGATTACGCGCCGATGTACACCG
>DATNDF010000310.1 GCA_035607015.1 Candidatus Angelobacter sp.
TTCGGCGCGAACACGCGAATCACCGCCAGGTCCGTGTCCGGGTCAGTGCCGACCAGATGCGCGTCGGGCCGGCGACCATCGGCGAGGGTGACGTCAATTCGCTCCGCGCCGTGGACCACGTGACTGTTGGTGAGAATAAAACCGTCCGGCGTAATGATGAAACCCGAGCCACTGCCGGCTGCTTCACGACCGCCGCGCCGCTCATCACCCTTGCGCACGTCAATCTTCACCACCGACGGACTGACCTGCTCGGCGGCGCCGGTGACCGCGTTGGAATACGCGTCCAGCAACGGGGCGTCGTTTGTGGCGTCGGTGCTGTGCGCCGAATTGTCGAGCCGCAGGCTCGACGCTACACCGCCGGACTCGTCGGCAAGGTTTTCTGATTCATCCACCATCGGCAACACATCAAAAACTTTCCCTGCACTTTTCATAACAACGATCCCGCTTTGCGGGATCGAAATATCAGTAAGCCAGGAAGGGAATCTGTCAAATGGCGAACGGGAACAAGAGTGAGTACGGAAAAAGGATGCGATCAACAGACGAGAACCGGCCCGAAAGATGGAGAGCTGCTTCGAATCACCGCGGATATTTGATGGTTGTCACTTTTTGCGGATCGATCTCGAGATTGCGAGAGCTCGCCAGATTGATGTAGCCATCCAGGTTCACAGGAACGGCTCCCTCCCTGACCAGGCCGGTTATGACTGTAACCGCGATCTTGCCGTAACAACGCCCATCACGGCTCTTTAAGTAGAAACCGCCATTAAATCGGGACGACCATGCCTGTGAATCCTTTTGAGCGCCGACAAGAATCCTGGGTTGATAACCTGCCTCCGGCGCTAAAAACATCTTCTCGAAACCAAAACCATCACATGGAATCAGACCTCCATTCGCTGACTCGAAAACTGCATTCCAATCATATTTTTGAACAATATTTGGTTTCGGTGAACTCTGAATCCGAATGGTCAGGTCTCCCCCCGGTTTCAATGCGCCTACCCGTTTCGAAGTCGAAAGCGATCGGCGTGCCGCCAAGAGGAATGTAAGATTCAATTCGAAAATGAATCAAAGGTGCGGTAACATCTTCCTTGAACCAGTCCGCCACCGGTCGGGTGACAAGCCGGCTGGATCTGATTCGTTCGGCCTCGATGTCAATGGCGCACGGCTGCGGGCAATCCGCCCCGCACCGCATGTTTGAACCCGAACCCCCTTGGTCTTCAACCCGCGAAATACACGCGTTGACGCGACGCGAAGGAGGTCCCGAAGTAGCGCTTCCACCACTTGTCCTTCTCATCGAGATGGGACACTTTCGCTTCGTCGGGATTGGTCTGGCTGGACAACCAGTCGCGGAACGCAAAGTGGTTGTAAAGACGCATGAACTCGCCGAGGTAAATGTCGGCCACCCGGGTGTTGCCGCGGATGACCAGCATGTTCTCGTCGTTGTCCGTGGTGGAGGCGTCGCTGAAGTTTGCCGAGCCTGAAACCACCAGCGGATCGTCGCTGAGCGGGTCCACAAGCATGTATTTCGTGTGAAGGTACCGGACGTGCACATTCAGGCCCGACAGCCTTTCCTTCAGCCAATGGTCGAAGGCTCCCTTGCCAAGAAACGAGCCGATGGCGAATTTGTTTTCCTCCATTTTGCGCAGTGTGATGATGGCGGCTTCATTCGCCTTTTTTTGGGCCGCGGTTTTTGTCGGACCGCTCATTTGTTCCATCAAGGCGTAGCGTAATTTCGCCTTTCCCGATCGGTAGGCGTCCTGGAAAACCTTGTTCATTCCGAAGGCGAAGGTCATGAACAATGCGTCGTTGGCCTGCTTTGCCCGTTCGGCATACCAGTCAAGTGCCGCAAGGTCCGGCCTGGGACTGAAGATTTCTGTCGCCCCCTCGGGCGCGTTGCCAACGGGCACGGGCGAACTGGCGGCCAGAACGGGCGCGTCGTCACTTTTGGGTTCGTTTTTGGACAATTCCTCCCAGAGCCACAGGTATCGGCCCGCAACGTCCGTGTCTTCGCAAATGTGGACGACGTTGCTGTGACCGTAGATGCCGCCCACACTGAAATTGGTGGAGCCGGTGAGGACGGCTTCCGCCGCTCCATTTTTGGTGAGGATGATGATTTTGTTGTGGGAAAGGGTCAGCCCCTTTGCGTTGCGGGGCGCGCAGTATTTACCGAGGCCGAAACTGGCGATCGCCTTCTCGTTGGCGGTTTTCTGGCTGTCATTTTTGGCGTGGTAAAGGATTTTTACGTCGGCTTTCCGCCCAATCGCAGCCTTGAGCGCTTTCAACACGCCGGGGTCGGTGAACTCGTAAGCGCCAACCCGCAGACCCCAGCTGGCATTCTCCGCGCGGCCTATGAATTCGGCAATCGCCTCTGCGGCGCCCCGTGAAAGCCAGTCAAACGCGGCCTGACCGACCTGCCGGGGTGATTTGTCGCCAAACCGGCGCGTGTATTCCTGCGAGGCAGCCGAACCGCGGTTGAAATGCACATGGTGGATGACCCCGCGCAAACTCTCGGTCCGTATTTGCACGGGACACGTTTCCGCCTCCTGCGGATTCGCCGGCGATCCGCGCAACGCGACGACTTCATAAGTGTAATCGTAGTCCGGCTTCGCTGAGAAATCGGACCAGGTAAAACCCTGAATGGGATGCTGTCGGGTGGAATACAGCACTCCGTTCGCAGGATGAGGCTCGACACTGGCAAATGTCTTGTAGCCGCCCAGCCAGTACACTTCGCCCTCGTTGTGATCGAACCGGCGGATCGCGAAGCCGAGCAGGCCCGGACACTTCGTCTTTGGCAGATTGATCCCCAACAAGACCACATGGGTTCCGGCGATTGCCTGCACGCCAAGGCTGCCAACGTGTTGTTTGTTACGCATAGCTGTTTTCCTTTTGGACGAGAACTCGGTGGTCCTCCGGCACGGTTTTTGGGACCGTAAAAAACAACGCTGCTCAAGCTCAAACATTGAGCCCCCGGTCCTTTGGTTCGTTCCAACGTCTGCGCCTTTCGCAATTCAAAGGCGAGCTTTTTCCGCGGGCTTCGTCGCGCTTAAACTCCCAGTGCCGGACAAACGGCCATTGGTCGGTCCTGGTCGGTTGGCGGGTTGGAATTCACCGCCGAGGTGAAGAAAAAGTCGGCAGGTATTTCGAACGACCGCCGTCTTCCCGAATCGCGGGGTTTGGATCGTGCCCCGAAATTTCGCCGCTTCCGGCTGACGGGCCGTTCAAAAAAACGCCCGGTCGGGGGACCGGGCCTACAACACGACGGATTCTCCGAAAAATCTTGCAGGCCGCGTGCCCTCACGCGGCGATTTGTGCCGTTTTTGGACGGGCCGCTAACGGCCCGTGGCCTGCGTAATCAGACGCCGGTAATCTTCATCCTTCACCCGGCGTGGGATGGCGTGGCAGACTTTTCCGAAACCGGGAAAGTTCCAGAGATTTGGAAAGTCCCGGCATTGTTGCGGCTTGACAGATTGAACCGAGCAATCGTTTCCCTCGAGGAAAACGCATCCGCCGTCCGGCTTTTCAGCCAGAACCAAACCACGGCGATCCGGACGCAAGCGCATGAAGCGCTGAATGAACTCGTGCTCGGTAAGGCCCTTGTGCACGGCCAGACGCGCCAACTCGGCTTCGGTCACCCGCACCTGTCCGGGCCAACGGCAGCAAGCGGTGCAACGCCGGCATTCGTAAAAGATCGGCACCTCGGGAGCGTAATTCGTTCAACGTCGGGCGACAAGATCAGGTTGCCTGAATCGCCGGCGACACTCTACCAGGATATGATCATGGTCCGTGCAGCCGCGTGGTGGGTTGCGAACACGACATTCTTGCCAGTCCGTAACGGGACCCGACCTGCCCGCATGCCATTGGGCCGCGGGTTGCTCAGGTAATCAATTGCCTCCGCTTGATGAAGACTTTTCTGCCGACGAAAAAAAGCGTGACGGCGATAAGCGCGACCACGAGCACGGGCACCACGAGTGAAAGAAGCGAAGTGACGAGCGAGCCGCCCAGTTCCACGGTGGCCAGAATCGGATTGGCCAGGCCTCCCGTCCCGGCGCTCGACGCGCCGCGCGCCATTACAGTGCTCCCTTGAACCAGCCCGGCAACACCGCCCCCGGCAATGACCGCCAGGGTCCATTTCAAAAATGGACTCATCTCCGCGACCACTGACGCAGTGACGAGCGTGCCCGCGACGACTGCTGCCGGCGAAGCGATCGTGTCCAGCAGGTTGTCCAGCCAGGGAATGTAATAAGCGGCGACTTCGAGGACGGTTGCGACTGCGAACGCGATCAGGGCCGCGTCGGATCCCATCCAGGCAAACCCGGAAGCCAGTTTCAAATGTCCGGTGTGTGCGGCCACGCTGGCCACCAATAACGGCACGAACACGCGGAAGCCGCACGCAGCACTCAGGCCGATGCCGATCAAAAAGCTTAATGTAGTTTCCACAAAGAGTCCCTTCGGATCGGGCAAATTTGCACCGCAATCAGAACACGGAACGATCGCTTGAAGTTTCAGCTGTTTCTCGCAAAACGCAACCCGCCACACGCTAATTCTTCCGACTGGTGGGCGCCTTCTCACCGTCCGCCGGACGAAGCGTAATTTGAGTGGCTGGCCCAGGTTGCATCCACGCCGCAAGGAACGTCTCCTGGTCAAGATCCTCGCTTCGGGCGAGGCTCTCCGTCGCGGTACGGGCAATGGTGCGAACAGGGTTTTGGTATCGTTCGACTATCTATCTGACCGAAAGCCTGGCGATCGACGTTGAGGCTTGCGGCAACCAGTTCACCATCACGCGGGCCGTTTGCATGGTTGCGCGGCTCATCATATCGCGTGGAAGAGGCAGAAAAGTCGGAAAGATGACAGGACTTCTGTGACCCGTGCCACACGCAGGAGCCAATGAAATCCAAGTCATTTGAATCCGCACAGCGGCGCGTGCTCAGTCCGCAGCAGACCCAAACAGTTTCTGTTCTTTGATGATGTGGGCGACCTGCGGCGGCACCATGATTTTCCAGGCGAAATCACCGGCCCGAGTTTTCGCCAGCACTTCGCGCGAGTAGATCGGCAGGGAGGCTTGTTTCAGAACCGTTGGGGCACCCTCTCGCGCATCAAGGTTGCTCCTTGAAACTTGACGAAGGGGCCCGCACCTCAGCGTCCAGGGTGGTCTTCCACGAATTTTCTGACGGCTTCGGCGCCGAGTCGCCGATCAAGTTCCGTAAGCGGGTCGCGCTTCAATTCCTCGCGATCGATTCGGAAGCGCAAGTAGGTGGCGGAGGCTGAAGCAACCTTGACGGTGGCGGTGCGCCGGGCGTCTTTTTCAAAAAATCCGACCTCACCGAAGACATAAATCCCGTCTGCGCTCCGGATGGTGGCGCCACTCTGGGAAAAATCCAACTTGCCTCGGAGCAATAAGCCGAAACTGTTGTCGGAAGGCGCTCCTTCCATATAGATCATGGTACCGCGAACAGAAGTCATCTCTTCCGCCCGCCAGAGCAGAAAAGCCAGCGCGGATTCATCCAGGCCCTGAAAAAGTGGACAGCCCTTGAGAGCATCCTTGACCAATGAATATTCCATAACGTGTCGAGTGCGACGACGCCGGAGCTTCGCACCTGACATTCATGAAGTCAAACTCTCGCGATGACGCCGGAGGGCCAGTCTCAGGGGCGCGCGGAACAAAAGCCCCTTTGCAGCGCCAGAGGCCATGAGTTCCTGCCGAATCACGCCCGATATCCGAACAGCTTCCGTTCTTTGATGATGTGAGCAACCTGCGTCGGCACCATGATTTCCCAGGCGGAATCGCCCGCCTGAATTTTCGCCAGCACTTCGCGCGAGAAGATGGGCAGAAAGGCGTCGTTGTAATCCTGGATGTTCTGAATGAAATGATTGTCCAGCAGGTAGGAATACAAATGCCGGAGGTTCGGCGCCACGCGCAGGTTGCCCGCGGTGATGATGGACCCGGTCGTCCCCTCCTGGGAGGGATACACGTAGAGGCGCAAATCGTTTTTGAACAGGCGACCGAACGATTCGAGAATCCCGCCTTCGAGGTCGGTGTAGTATTTTTCCTCGAAGACCTCCCGCAAACTGGGAACCCCCATCGCGATGCCGATCATTTTTTTTGTGTAACGGGAAAGATAGGATGCCAGCCGGAAGTAACGGGCGTAATTGGAGATGAGCACCGTCCGGCCAAGCGAGCCGAGCAGATCAACCCGGTCCAGGAAATCCTTGTGATCGATCACACCACCGTCGCCGGTAAGGTTGCGCAGCGTCATTTCCATGAGCACGACGATCTCCTCGCCCTGCGCCTGCGGTTCCTGCACAAACTGCGCCTGGGCGCAATTCAGCATGTCAACGGTGACCTTGGTGACCGGACGGAAGCTGCCACGCTCGACGAGGATGGGCCTCTTATAGAGCACTTCAGCGGCCTGCACCACCTCGCCGTCGGCCGTGAACATCGCCGAATCCGTGAGGCCCTGCGTGACGAGTTGCAGGGCCATCAACCGGTTGTCCACGTCCTTGAAAGCCGGCCCGGCGAGCTTGATCATGTCCACCTCGATCCGGTCGCGAGAGAGATTGTCCACCAGGCTGGCGATGACCGTCTCGGGGTCATCGTGATAGCAACAGGCCGCGTAGATCAGGTTGACGCCGATGATGCCGAGCGCCTCCTGTTCCTGAACGTTCTCCTTATCGAGCATTCGCACGTGAATGATGATGTCCGAGGCGCCGGACTTCGGCGCCGTTTGAAACCGCACGCCCATCCACCCGTGCGCTTCGTCCTGCCGCGAATAGCTCCGGGCCGCGACGGTGTTGGCGAAGGCGAAGAATTTCGTTTTGTCGCCGCGCTTGACGTCGAGCCGTTCCAGCAGCAACGCGTATTCATGCTCGAGCATGGACTGCAGTCGCTGGCGGCTCACGTAGTGTTCGCAGGGGCCGTAAATTGCGTCGCTGACGGTCATGTCGTACGCGGAAATCGTCTTGGCAATCGTGCCCGACGCGCCACCGACGCGGAAAAACCAGCGGGCGACCTCCTGTCCCGCGCCGATCTCGGCGAACGTGCCGTATTTGTGGGGGTCCAGATTGATCTGGAGGGCCTTTTGGTCGGTACTAAACGTTTCCCGTTTCATGCGGAGAGAATGTTTTTCACAAATGGCGCAACGATTCGAGCAAAATGCTGGCGGTGAACCGCGGCAGGAAGGGCTCTCCGCCGGTGAACGGAAACACGGCACGGTTCACCGTGCATTGCCCGACGATCTGCTTGCGCCTTGACTCGCCTTCGCTCGCTTCTATGATGCCCGCTCATTTTACGAAATCAAACACCGAACCATGAGCACCATCGTTGATATTCAAGCCCGCGAAATCCTCGACTCGCGCGGCAACCCGACCGTGGAAGTGGACGTGATTCTCGAGGACGGCGCGGCCGGTCGGGCGGCGGTCCCGTCCGGCGCCAGCACGGGTGAACACGAAGCGCTGGAACTGCGGGACGGCGACAAGCAGCGTTACCTGGGGAAGGGCGTTACCAGGGCCGTCAGGAACGTCACCGGAAAAATTCTACCTGCACTGCGCGGCGTGGATGCGCTGGATCAATTGACCGTTGACCGCATCATGCTCGATCTCGACGGCACGGAAACGAAATCGAAACTGGGGGCCAACGCCGTCCTCGCGGTTTCGCTCGCGAATGCGAAGGCCGCCGCCGCCGAGGCCGGTCAGCCGTTGTTCAAGTATCTCGGCGGGCCGAACGCCAAGGTCCTTCCCGTCCCGATGGCGAACGTCATCAACGGCGGAGCCCACTCGGACGCTCCCATCGATTTTCAGGAATTCATGATCACGCCGCACGGCCTGCCGACGTTCAGCGAGGGTTTGCGCGCGATCACCGAGACGTTTCATGCGCTCAAAGCCGTGCTGAAAAAGCGCGGCCTGAGCACCGCGGTCGGCGATGAGGGCGGCTTCGCGCCCAAACTGAAAAGCGTGGAGGACGCCCTGGATACCATCGTTCAAGCGATCAAAGATGCAGGCTACAAGCCCGGCCAGGACATCTTCCTCACACTCGATCCCGCTGCCTCCGAGTTTTATGCCGGCAACGCGAAATACACCTTCAAGAAAAGCACCGGCGAAACCGTGACCGGCGATGATCTCGTCGCGTTTTACACGAAGCTGGCGGCGAAGTATCCGATCGTCAGCATCGAAGACGGCTGCGGCGAAAGCGACTGGGCAACGTGGAAAAAACTCACCGACAAACTCGGCGGCAAAGTCCAGCTGGTGGGCGACGATTTGTTTGTGACCAACGTGAAGTTCCTGCGCAAAGGCATCGAGCACGGCGTGGCCAACTCGATTCTCGTCAAGGTGAACCAGATCGGATCGCTCACGGAGACGCTCGACGCCATCGAGCTGGCGAAGGAAAACGGTTACACGGCCGTCATCAGCCATCGCTCGGGAGAAACCGAAGACTCCACGATTGCCGACATCGCGGTGGCCACCAATGCGGGACAGATCAAGACCGGTTCGCTCAGCCGCTCGGATCGGCTGGCGAAATACAATCAACTCCTGCGCATCGAACAGTTGCTCGGCCGGAACGCGGTTTACGCCGGGACCATGGCGCTGCCCCGAGGTCGCTGATTCCGTCCCGGCCGCATTCATCCGGATGTGCCCAATCCCCGCGCCCGGCAGCCCCCTTCCAGCGCCAGCCGGCAGCCTGTCGCCAACCGACGATTTCCGTCAGCACAGTTCCGGATCGTCCGCCGGCGCGTTTCCACTCAACGGTCCGCCCTGAGAAAGCATGGGACTATAAAGGCCGCGCCGCTCGCGCCGCCACCAGGCACCGGTGGCTTTGCGGGTTGCGAAGTCAGAAAAGCGATAATCATAAAACACCGCGCGAATGAAACGCGGCGGCCGGTCGGGAAAAGGATTGGCCCCCAGCAATGCCAGCACGTCGCAGGAACCCTGCAACAGCCGCCGCAGGAACTGGCCGACCCAGGGATTGCTGTGATAATTGCCCAGTGCGGCGAACCACATCTGCCAGTCAAGCCGCGGCTGATGGGGCGCCACAAACCGGGGCCTCCGCTTTATTTCGCCCGGTTTCCATTTGAATTCGTACGCGCGCCATTCGACGCCGTCGTTGCTGCCTTCGACGATGATTTCGGGACGTTCGCTCGTCATCACCGAAAAGAGACCGTAGCTGTTGACCAGCCGGAACGGTTCAAGCCATTCGATGAGCCGTTCCATCGGGCCCGGCCAGCGCGGCAAATATCGGAAGAGACGGCAGACGACGTCGATGGACAGAAGCGCGACAACGAGCGCAACAGGAAGAGTGATCCACGGCGGCCAATCCGGCGATCTGTCCGCGGTCAAGGAAGGATGAGCGAAGGGCGACAGCCTGTTGAACAACGGCTGCCAGAAGGCGTCATCAAAAAGTAAAACCGAGAGCGCGATTCCCAGCAGGTTGAAGAAGCAATAATTGCCGGTGACCATGATGAGCAACATCAGCAGAATGAAGGCGACTCCCGCGGCCCAGCTGAACGGCGGTGGCGCGAAGACCAACGCCGGCATCACGAGTTCAATGGCGAACACCAGTGCGATCGATATTTTGTGAAACCGGGCGGGCAGCTGGTGCACATACCATGCGGTCCACGTCGGGAGTGGCTGAGTTTCGTAGTGATATTGAAGCGCTGTGAAGTTGCG
>DATNDF010000311.1 GCA_035607015.1 Candidatus Angelobacter sp.
GGCCATGGCGGAAGCCTTGCGTTCGCAATCCGCGTGGTCCCGCAGGAAGGCGGGAAAATCTGACATGACGGTCTGCGTCCATTCCGGTCGGGTGGCGGCAGCGAGTTCGAGCGAATATTTCATGGGTTCCAGCGCACGGGCGAATGCTAGCAAGCGAAGCGGAAAGTGGAAGGAACAACGTGGGAGGGCCCCGAACCGCGCGCGAGTGATTGAATTCGGCCCGCAGATGTTCAGAGTGGGTTGAGCATTTGCGAATTCAAGACGATGGCGACGCCGGAAACAGAGTATTATTTTCAGCGGTTCGGATTTTGCCAGCGTCAGATTCCCGCGGCACCGCGATCAGAGCTCGGCATCGTGGTGGTCATCCCGTGCTACAACGAACCGGATTTGATTGGCTGCCTGGAATCACTTTGGCGATGCGAACGTCCGGGCTGTTCCGTCGAGGTGATTCTGGTGGTCAATTCTCCCGCCGGTTGCGCCGGGGAAGCGGTTGCACAAAATCGGGCGACACGGAAGGACGCGGACGAATGGATCGGGCGGCATCGCGATCCGGACCTCGAGTTTCATCCGGTGCATTTCCCCGAACTGCCGCCAAAACAGGCCGGGGTCGGCCTGGCGCGCAAAATCGGGATGGACGAGGCTCTGCGGCGCTTCGATGAGATTGGACGGATGGATGGAATCATCGCCGGGTTCGACGCCGACTGCCGATGTGAGCGCAATTATCTGACGGCCATCGAGGGGCATTTTTGGAACGGGCGGCTGAGTCCGGGTTGCAGCATTTACTTCGAGCATCCGTTGAGCGGACCGTTCACGCCGGAAGTGTATGAGGCGGTGGCGGCCTACGAACTGCACCTGCGATACTATGTGCAGGCCCTGCGGTTTGCCGGTTTTCCGCACGCGTACCACACGGTCGGATCATGCATGGCCGTGCGCGCCGGCGCGTACCGGAAGCAGGGCGGCATGAACAAACGGAAGGCGGGCGAGGATTTTTATTTCCTGCACAAAATAATCCCGCTCGGAGGCTTCAGTGATCTGACCGGAACCACAGTGCATCCGTCGCCGCGTCCGTCCGACCGGGTTCCTTTTGGAACCGGCATGGCGGTATCCCGGTTTTTGATTGAGCGAAAAATCAAAACGTATCCATTGGAAGCGTTCTTCGACCTCAAATTGTTGTTCGACCATGTGGAGGAGAATTGTCGGGCCGGCAAAGTTGGAAACATTGGAGTGACAAAGGAATTTCCGGCCCCGGTCCGGAGTTTTCTGGAACAGCAGCGATTTGGCGTTGCGCTGGCCGAGATGCGCGCCAACACAGCGAGCGCGGCGGCATTTCAGAAGCGCTTTTTCCTCTGGTTCGATGGTTTCCGCGCGATGAAATTCATTCATCACGCGCGCGATCATTTCTATGGGCCTGGCAGCGTGGAAGAACAGGCGGGCCGGTTGCTGGCGGCGACAGGTGCCGTGCCGGACTCGGGCCCGAAACCATCCATCCAGAAGTGGCTGGGGGTTTACCGGGAGCTGGACCGGGCGGCGTTTTCAAGCGAGCAATGATCCCACACGGTGCGTTGGCGCGTCTCACGATCCTGGCGGGGCATCAGATGTCGTCGTGATGGTCTTCGCCGTGTTTTTATTTGCGATTGCCAGTGTGGCTGACTAGCGTTTGCGAATTGTTGCCGGGTGAAGCGAAGCGAACTGACGTTGAAACCATGAACGAGCCACCTCTTTCAGCCGGTGAAATCACGGAATTGACCGCCGGATTGAATCGACTGGCCCGCAATCTCTGGTGGACCTGGAGCCAGGAGGCGCAGGAGGTATTCCAGCAGCTTTCCCCGCGCGGATGGCAGAACCTCTATCACAACGCGGTGGCCGTGTTGCGCGAGGTTTCGGATTATGAACTGCGCGTGCGCCTGCAGGACCGCGATTTTGCGCACCAGGTGCGCCATGTGCTCGACAGTTTCAACGGTTATTTGAAGGAGGCGAAAACCTGGGGGAGGGAAAACTGTCCCGGGCTGCTGCGGAACCCGGTCGCCTATTTTTCCGCGGAGTTCGGTTTCCATGAAACCCTGCCGATTGCAGCCGGCGGCCTGGGCGTGCTGGCCGGCGACCACACCAAATCAGCCAGCGACCTCGGCCTTGGGTTCGTGGGTGTCAGCCTTTTTTATCGGGAAGGCTATTTCATGCAGGCGTTCAACCAGGACAACTGGCAGTCCGAATACTACACGTTGTTGAATCCAAAGAATCTGCCGATTGAGCCGGTGCTCGACGCGAAAGGGGAGCCGCTGGTACTCACGGTGGAAATCGCGATGAACCAGGTCGCGTTCCAGGCGTGGCGCGTGAATGTGGGGCGGTGTTCCGTGTATCTGCTCGATACGAACCGGCCCGAAAACGAACAGCATTATCGCGATCTGACTTTGCGCGTGTACGGAGGTGACAGCACGACACGTATCATGCAGGAGGTCGTGCTGGGAGTGGGCGGTGTCCGGTTGCTGCGCGCGCTGGGAGTCGAGCCTTCCGTGTTCCACATGAATGAAGGGCACGCGGCGTTTCTCACGCTGGAACTGGTGGGCGAGAAGCTGTCTGCGGGCAAATCGTTCGAAGCGGCATTCGAAATGTCCCGGGCGGAGTGCATTTTCACGACGCATACGCCGGTCGAAGCCGGGCACGACCGGTTCAGTCCGGATCTCGTGAATTACTCGCTGAACCGGTTTCAATCGCGGCTCAAGCTGTCGATGGACGATTTCATGGCGTTGGGGCGGGTGAATCCGGACGACCCGAACGAGCCATTTTGCATGACGGTGCTGGCGTTGAAAGCTTCGCGTGCCGCCAATGGGGTGAGCGAATTGCACGGGCAGGTCAGCCGGAAGATGTGGCAGATCCTTTACCCGGGCAAACCGGCGGACGAGGTTCCCATCGGCCACATCACGAACGGCGTTCATCTGCTGGGCTGGATGAAGGGGCCGATGCGTCGTTTCTGGCGAAAGAAACTCGGTCCACCACCGGATGGAACCGAGGTTCCCGCGGGCGGGGACACCACCAGCTTTCGTCGGCTGGCATCGGGAGGATTGGGGCAATATGTCAACGACTCCGCGTTCTGGCAGAAGATGGCGGACCCGGACTTTATTTCCGACGAGGAAATCTGGTCGTTGCGCTACCGGCTTCGGCGCGAACTGATTGAATTCGCCCGGCGGCGATTGCTGCTTCAGGGCCAGCGCCTGGCGCAGGGCGACTTCATCGCTTTCGACCAGCTCCTCAACCCCGACGCCCTGACGATCGGCTTCGCCCGCCGGTTTGCGACCTACAAACGGGCGCCGCTGATTTTTCAGCAGTTTGAAAACATCGTGAAGCTCGTGCGTGACAAGCAGCGGCCGGTTCAATTTATTTTTGCCGGCAAAGCGCACCCGCGCGACGACGAAGGCAAGCGGTTCATCCAGCACATCATTCATTTGAGCAAATACAGTGAGCTGAAGGGTTACCTGGTGTTTATCGAGAATTACGACGTGCATGTCGGCCGTCAGATGGTGTCCGGCTGCGACGTGTGGCTGAACAACCCGCGCCGGCCGCTGGAAGCCTCGGGCACGAGCGGAATGAAAGCGAGCTGTCATGGGTGCCTGAATTTCAGCATCCTCGACGGCTGGTGGAGGGAGGGCTACGACGGCACAAATGGATTTGCCATCGGCGACGATTCGCATCCGGATTCCATCGAGGAACAGGACCGGCGCGACAGCGAAAATCTTTACAAGACGCTGACGGAAGAAATCATTCCGTGCTTTTTCAGGCGCGACGCGAACGGGATTCCGCGCGATTGGATTCAAAAAATCCGCCGCGCGATGGCAACGCTGGTGCCGCAATTCAACACCTGGCGCATGGTGCAGGAATATACGAAGAAGTACTACGTGAGAATGTGACGTTTTCCTCCGAGCGGGGCGCATCCCGCGGCGTTGTGCTTCGCGCGCCCATCCGGCGCGCGGGCGGTTCAATGGAATAGCAGCGGAAGAGTTCGAATCTGACGTGACACCGGACATTAAATCCCAAACACGCGAGGAATTGGAATCCCGATTCAACGGATGGAACGAGCCTGCCTATCGCGTGGACCAGGTTCTCGAATGGCTTTATGGCCGACGTGCCACGAGTTGGGAGGTCATGACAAACCTGCCGAAAATGCTCCGCGACAAAATGCGCGAGAGCTATTCATTGCGGGCGTTGGGGTTGGTCCGAAAGCAAGGCGCCCGTGACACCACGCAAAAATTCCTTTGGCGCCTGGGCGACGGGTCGTTGATCGAGAGCGTGCTGATTCCAGCCAATCCCGCGTTCTACGGCGAGGCGAGCGACCGGCACACGCTCTGTGTGTCCACGCAGGTGGGTTGCGCCTACGGCTGCAAGTTTTGCGCGAGCGGGCTGGAGGGGTGGAAACGGAATCTGGAGGTTGAGGAAATCGTGGAACAGGTACTGGCGGTGGAGCGATGGCACGAATCGTCCTCATCCTCGAATTCCGCCGGCACCCCGATCGCGATTACGAGCATGACGGCGAGACCGAGGCTGGTTGACAATCTCGTGATCATGGGAATGGGCGAGCCGCTGGCCAATTACGACCGGCTGCTCAAGGCGCTGAGGATTTTGAACGCGGCGTGGGGCGGGGGAATCGGCGCGCGGAAGATCACCATCTCCACCAGCGGGCTGGTCCCGCAAATCCGCAAACTGGCGGACGAGCCGCTGCAGTTTCGGCTGGCCATTTCTCTTCATGGCGCGACCGACGAAGTGCGCGGGAACATCATGCCGATCAACCGCAAATATCCATTGAGCGAGCTTACGGCCGCCTGCGAGTATTATCAGCGAAAGAAGGGCAAAATAATCACCCTGGAATATATTTTGATCGCGGGCATCAACGACAGCCCGGACCAGATCAAACCTCTGGCGGCACTCGCGCACCGGCTCGGCGCGAAGGTGAATCTGATTCCGTACAACCGTGTCGAGGGACTGCCCTGGGAGCGTCCCGGCGAAGCCGCGCAGCAAGCCTTTCTCGACGCGTTGGAGAAACTGAAGGTGGCCGCAACCCTGCGCCGCGAAAAGGGCCATGACATTGACGCCGCCTGCGGCCAGTTGCGGTTCAAGACGGAACGGGAGTTGTCCTCACGATGAAGACCGAATGGGATGTGAGGCGTATAGTCGGAGTTGCGGTAGCTGGTTTGCTCTCGCTTGTAGCAATCTTCCTGTTCGTGCACAACGCGATTTCACGGGGAAAATACTTCGCTGAGGGCAGATTGCATTTGGCTCTTGGAACCAATGCATGG
>DATNDF010000312.1 GCA_035607015.1 Candidatus Angelobacter sp.
CTGTTTAGAAGTTCCGAAGAACTGTTCATTAAACAAGAATGGAAACAAACACTCATGAAATCTGCCCGAAATATTCTTCACCTCGGTTTGGACGTCCACAAAAAAGAGCCTTGGCGACCGGCTCCGGGGATCGTGAAGACCCGTGGTGCATTCCAAAATGCCTGTTCGTCCTGCAATCGTGCCTGCCCAGGACAACTGCCGGCCAACCCAGTCCGCGCAATCCGTGGTTCGACCGACCAGGGACGGTTTGCCAGACGGGGCCGCCTTTGATTGAATTGCGCCATGCAGAAGAACCGGCTGGAAGCGTTCAGCGACGGCGTGCTCGCCATCATCATTACGATCATGGTGCTGGAGTTGAAGGTGCCGCACGCGGTCGAACTTGCCGCGCTGCAACCATTGCTGCCGGTATTGCTGAGTTACGCGCTGAGCTTCATCTACCTCGGCATCTACTGGAACAATCATCATCACATGTTCCATTCCACCGGACACGTCAACGGCGCCATCCTGTGGGCCAATCTTCACCTGCTGTTCTGGCTGTCGCTCTTTCCATTCACGACAGCATGGGTCGGCGAAAATCATCTGGCGCCGACGCCCACGGCTGTTTATGGCTTCGTGCTGCTGATGGCCGCCGTCGCGTATTACATACTGCAACGCGCGATCATCGCCCAACAGGGCCGCGACTCACTGCTCGCCTCGGCCATCGGCTGCGACTGGAAGGGCAAGCTCTCGCCGGTGCTCTATTTCTCGGCGATCCCGCTCGCGTTCGTGAATCCGTGGATCTCCAACGGTTTGTATGTGTTTGTCGCGCTGTTGTGGTTGATTCCCGACCGCCGGATCGAGCGCGTGCTTCTGAAGCGAGAGGAAACGTGAAACGTCCCGCTCCACCAACGCCGGAGCAAGGACGCTTGCGCCGCGATCTATCGGTCCTTCGCGGCGCCCTGCTCACGCTGCACAAGACGCTGCTTGACTCCGAGCGCGTGACCTACGAACGAACCATCGGGCCGGTCAAATCGCGGAACGATTTTCTACAACTGCTCATCCGCGACCCGTGGTTTGCCTGGCTGCAGCCACTTTCACAATTGATCGTCGCCCTGGACGAGGCCCTGGACGGGAAGGAGCCGTTGACGGCCGCGGGCGTGGACGCCCTGGTGAATCAGGCGCGCGGCCTGCTGGTCGCGTCGGAACGGGGAGAGGGATTCTCGACGCATTACTTCGAGGCCTTGCAGCGGGACCCAGACGTGGTCCTTGCGCACGCGGAAGCGAAAAAGCATCTTCCCGCACGGAAGCCACCGCCGCGATAAGGGGACACCTTTGCGCAGTTGAAAGGTGAATGCAGCCGTTTGAGCGTTCAGCGGAGGAGGCGCGCCGCGGGCGGCCCGCCCGAACCGGCTTGCAAACCTGCGTTCTTTTGGCATAACCGGGGCCATGCGATTTTTCCCCGCACTTGTCATTCTGGCGGCGCCATTCGCCGCTCGGAGCGCCGCAGTGACGTTCAATCAGCAGGTCGCTCCCATCATCTACCGGAATTGTTCGTCGTGCCATCGTCCGGGCGAGGCCGCTCCGTTTGCGCTCCTGTCGTACGAAGACGTGAAGAAAAAAGGCAGGCAAATCGGCAAAGTCACCTCTTCGCGCATCATGCCGCCGTGGAAGGCCGAGCCAGCTTCGTATGCCTATCGCGACGAACGCCGTCTGACCGCCGACGAGATCGCCGTGATTCAGGCCTGGGTAAAGGACGGCATGCCGAAGGGGCGCGGTCAGAAGCCCGTGCCACCTGACTTCGCTTCCGACTGGCGGCTCGGCGAACCCGACCTCGTGGTGGAAATGCCGGCGGCGTATCACGTGCCGGCCGATGGTCCGGACATCTATCGCAACATCGCCGTTCCGCTCGGACTGACGGAAGACAAGTGGATTACCGCCCTCGACATGCGTCCTTCGGCGCGAGCCGTGGTGCATCACGTCCTTTATTTTGCCGACCCGAAAGGGCGCATTCACGAGAAGCAACAAGGCACCGAACCGGGTTTCAACGGAATGCGCGTCGGCGGGGGCACGATTGCGCTGGGCGGCTGGGCCGTCGGCGCGCAACCGCAGTTTTTTCCTGAAGGACTCGCCCTTTTTGTGCCGAAAGGCTCCGACCTGGTGGTTCAATACCACTTTCATCCCACCGGAAAGCCCGAGGCGGAGAAATCGTTGATCGGGCTTTATTTCGCGAAGAACCCGCCAACACGGACGATGACCCGGATTCAAATGCCGCCGCACTATTCGCTGTTCTCGGGTCTGGACATTCCGGCCGGAGACAAGGATTTCGTAATCCGCGATTCGTACACACTGCCGGCGGCCCTGGACGCGGTGGGCATCAGCGCGCACGCGCATTACATCTGCAAACAACTTAAGATGACGGCGACGCTGCCGGACGGGGAGCTGAAGACCTTGTTGTTCATCAAGGACTGGGACTTCGCCTGGCAGGATCGGTATTACTTCCGGCAATTCGTCCCGCTTTCGAAGGGGACGCGTCTTGATGTGGAAATCCATTGGGATAACTCCGCGGAAAACCCGCGCAATCCGTCCAACCCGCCAGTGCGCGTGGCCTGGGGTGAGGAATCGAAGGACGAGATGGGCAGCGTCAGCTTGATTGCGGTGGCGCACGAGGAATCCGATCTGGCGACCCTGCGCGAGGACGTCTCGCGCCGCAACCGGGAACTGGCGCGCTCGCGGATGCAGGCCGATCCAGCGTTGGCAAAAAAAGTAGCGGAGATGCTCAGCGAATGAACCACTCCGGCCGGGACTGCCGAGGTCCGGAGTGCGAGAAAGTTGAGTTTCACTTCGCGCGGCTCCGTGTCCTTGAAGTGGCAGGGCGCAATGAAATTGACGCGTTTTCTTTTATCACTCGCACTGTTCGCGGCGGCCTGCGCCGCAAACGCGGCCTCGCCCGGCAACGCGCCACAGTTGCCCATCACCGGCACGCGCATTATCAACGTCGCCACGGAACCACAATTGCAAACCGCGATGGGCAACCTGCAAAACGGCGACACTCTTCTACTGGCCGACGGC
>DATNDF010000313.1 GCA_035607015.1 Candidatus Angelobacter sp.
CATCAAGAAAGAGGCAGCGCGGCGTGGGTGCTAGCCGCGCTGCGACCTGCGATTTTACTACTGTGTTCTTGAGCCAAACAGCAGGCCAGAGAAAGGGTTAGCAGCCAATATGCCGGAGATTGCGTTGACGCTGCCCGCCAGTTTTCGGCGGAAACCAAAGAGGTTCGGATCGCCACGATCGGGCGCGGAGTCCGGCTCGCGGCCTCATCCAGGGACTCCGCGCTCCGGCGGCGGCTCGTTCAGCACCGCCCAAAACATTCCCAATTGACCTATCGCATCCACGAATTGTTGAAAGCCCACCGGCTTGACCACGTAAGCATTCACGCCAAGCTTGTAGCTTTCAACCAGGTCGGATTCCTCCCGTGAGGAAGTCAGCATGACCACCGGAATGATCCTGAGGTCCGCGTCGTTTTTCATCTGGCGCAACACTTCCAACCCATCGACTCTCGGCATCTTCAAATCCAAAAACACCACGATCGGGTGGCCGGCGGGCCGGTCCTGAAATTTTCCGCGCCGGTAAAGATAATCCAACGCCTCCACGCCGTCGCGCGCCACCGAAACCTCGTTGCTTAATTTGTGTTGCTTCAAAGCCGACAACGTCATTTCGACATCATTGGGACTGTCCTCCACCAGTAGAATTGGTTTCAACGGGTTCATGAGTTATTCCTTTCCGACATTGGGAAGTGTGAAATAAAAAGTCGCTCCCTCACCGACTCTGCCCTCGGCCCAGGTCCGCCCGCCATGGCGGGAAACGATTCGCCGCACGTTGGCCAGTCCGATCCCCGTGCCTTCAAACTCGTCCGCCTGATGCAGGCGTTGGAACACGCCGAAGAGTTTGTCGGCATACTGCATGTCAAATCCGGCGCCGTTGTCGCGCACGTAAAACTCGGTTTCAGTTCCGTTGGCGCGACAGCCAATCTCCACGCGCGCCGGTTCCCGTCCCCGGGTGTATTTCACGGCGTTGGACAGGAGGTTGGCCCAGACCTGTTTCATCGCGGCCCGGTCAACAAACACCTCGGGCAACGATTCGATGGCCCATTCAATATTCCTTCCCTCGGTATCCCGTTTCGTTTCCTGGAGCACTTCGTTGATCAACTCGTCGGTCCGAATCACTCTTCGACGCAGTTCGACGCGGCTCATTCGGGAGAAAGCCAGGAGGTCATCGATTAACGCGGCCATCTGCCTGGCGGCCTGTGAAATGACCTCCAGGAAGCGGTGTCCGTCTTTGGTCAATGCAGAACCCGACTCCTGCCGGAGCATTTCGACGTATCCGCTGATGTGGCGAAGCGGCGCCCGCAGATCGTGGGACACCGAATAGGAAAATGCCTCCAGCTCCTTGTTCAAAACTTCCAATTGCGTCGTGCGCTCTTCGACCCTCCGTTCGAGAGTGGCGTTCAGATCGTTGATTTCATTGCGCTGGTGTTGCAGATTCGCGGTCATTTCGTCGAATGCCCGCGCCAACTGGGGCAGCTCTCCGGTGGCGCTGCCGATGCCGGTGCGGGCACTCAAATCTCCTGCTGCGACCCGCCGGGTCGTGTCGGCCAGCGTTCGAACGGGATACAGCACGTATCGGTTCGCATAAACCAGGGCGGCAATCATTGCCAGCACTGCGATCCCGCCCAAAATGGCGAGGTTAACCAGCAAAAGGTGCTTCGTCTCCGCATAAGCCAGCAGCGTTGGGATCCCCACGCTGACGAACAGGTTTGCCTGCGAACCATTACGGATGCTGGTGAACGCGTATAGCCTGGGCACGTCGTCGAGCCCCGTCATTTCGACGGCACCCTCTCCCTTGTCCAGTATGGTCGAAAATATGGGCGAGTCGGATACCGACCGGCCGATCCATTTTTCCGGCTCCGGGTAACGGCCCAGGACGTGGCCGCTGTGGTCGAAAACCTGGACGATGCCCCCTTGGGGGAGTTGGGACGTGACAATGGATTTGTTCAGCACGGCCAGATCGAGCGCGGCATAAACCACGCGCGCCAGGTTGCCTTTTTCGTCGAGCACCGGATAACCAAAGGGTAGGCTCGGGTGGTTCGTGCTTCCGCCGGCCTGATATTCACCGATGGCCAGATCACGAGTCTTGAGAACCCGCTGCAGATGGGGTCGGTCAGCCAGATTGGTCGGGCCACGGCGACCGAAGGTGCAGGCGACCAGATCGCCATTCGTTTCGATCAGGCCAAAATCAAGGTAGTTGGTATAGAGTTTGGGCATGCCGCTGAAAAACGCGTTGAACGCCGCGAGGTCGTTTCCCCGGGCTTGAGGGAGGCGGGATATTCCGGCGAGATGCTGGCGGGTCGCTTCGATCAAGCCGTTCTGGCTCGCGGCTGTTAGTTGCACCACTCTCACGGCATCCTTCTCGACCCTGGCGACTCCTGACCGCCGCAGTTCCAAATTCGTATAGAGCGCCAGCAACAACGCCGGAATCGTCGGCACCAGAACAAGGAGAAGCAGGCGTGCGCGAAGTCCCATACCGGGTTAATCGGGTTTCAGTCGTCCGACGGTCCGGATTGCGCCGTCAGGACGCCGCCGGCACATTTTGCTTCGGTGCTCCTTATTTCTCCGATTGTTCACTCCTGCGAAGGCTAACGTAATTTGGCAGTTCAGCAAATGGAAATCGGTCGCGGGACGTAACTCGAAGGCGACAGTGTGGCTGCTTGATCCCGCTTCCTGACTTTGGTTGAAAGAGCGCCGGTTTGTCCGTCGGTGCCCTCCGCGCCGAGGACTCGCCGTGTTCTGCGGCGGTGAAGGTCACGCTGCAATCCGCTCCCCAGGAGGTGAGACGACCGCGATCCCTTATGAGCCGGTGCGGCGTCAAGCCACGAGGTTTTCGATGATCTCTCCCTCCACATCCGTCAACCGGAAGTCGCGGCCCTGGAAACGATAGGTCAGCTTCGTGTGGTCGAAGCCAAGCAGTTTAAGAATCGTTGCGTGAAGATCGTGGACGTGGACCTTGTCTTTGACGACGTGGAAACCGAAATCGTCGGTTTCGCCGATGGTGATGCCCGGTTTGATGCCGCCGCCGGCCAGCCACATCGTGAACGCCTGCGGATGGTGGTCGCGGCCCTGCTTGCGTCCGAAGTCGGCATTCGCCTCGACCATCGGGGTGCGGCCAAACTCCCCGCCCCAGATCACCAACGTGTCATCGAGCAGGCCGCGTTGTTTAAGATCTTTCACCAGCGCGGCGCCGGCCTGGTCGGTCTTGCCGGTCTGGTCCTTGATGCCCTTGACGACTTCGCTGTGATGATCCCAGCCTTCGTGAAAGAGTTGCACGAAGCGCACGCCGCGTTCGATGAGCCGCCGCGCGAGCAGACAGTTCATCGCGAAAGACGGTTTGCCCGGTTCCACGCCGTACATCTTGAGCGTCTCCGGCGATTCTTTGGAAACATCCATCAGCTCCGGCGCGCTGCTCTGCATTCGAAACGCCATCTCGAACGAATTGATGCGCGTGGCAATCTCAGGGTCGCCCGTGGCGGCGAGATGCTGTTCGTTCAAATCTTTGATCAGGTCGAGTGTGCGGCGCTGCATTTTGTCGGTGACACCGGCCGGGTTGGAAAGAAACAGCACCGGGTCTCCGCTCTTCCGAAAGGGCACCCCTTGATAAATGGTCGGCAAAAATCCACTGCCGTAGAGCGCCGTTCCCCCGCTGAGGCCGCCGGCGGAGTTGAGCACGACGAAGCCCGGCAGATTCTGCGACTCGCTGCCGAGTCCGTATAGCGTCCACGCGCCCATGCTGGGCCGGCCAAACAGCGGAGAGCCGGTCTGCATCAGCACCTGGCCGGGCGCGTGATTGAACGCGTCGGTGGTCATGGATTTCACGATGGCGATGTCATCCACGACTTCAGCAAGGTGGGACAACGCTTCGGAAAGTTCCGCGCCGCACCGGCCGCGCCGGGCGAACTTGAATTCGCTCGCGAACAGCGCGGCGTCCGGCTTGATGAACGCGTATTTCTGGCCCATCACGACCTCCTTGGGCACGGGCTGCCCGTTGTATTTGGCCAGGGTCGGCTTGAAGTCGAATAAATCAAGCTGGCTGGGCCCCCCGCCCATGAACAAATAGATGACCCGGTTCGCCTTCGGTTTGAAGTGGGGCTGTTTCGGCGCGAGCGGACCGGTTGCAACAGGCGTTCTGGCCGCGGCGCGAGCCGCGTCCTCACCGAGCAACGACGCAAGCGTCATCGAGCCAAGGCCGACGCCGCACTGGCGCAAAAACCAGCGGCGGGTGATGAACCTGGCGTGCTCGGCGCGCAGGTCTTCAATCAAACTTAATTTTGCGTTCATGGCATCTCACTCTTTCGTGATGGTTTCATCGAGATTCAAAATCGCGCGGCTGACCATTGCCCAGGCTGCGGCCTTGTGCAGGTTCACATCGGGCGGAATCTTTTTGATGTCCGGGACGGCGACGCTCAACGCCGCGCCGGTGTTCTCCTCGAACTGACGATATTGCTCCTGCCAGAAGGCGAGCAGTGATTTCAATTCGCGCTCGGTCGGCGCGCGTCCGGTGCAAAGGCGAAACGCGTAGGTCGCGCGGCTGCGGTCGTCCTTGCCGCCTTCCTTGAGCGCCCGCAAACCGAGCGCCTGCGCGGCTTCAACGAACGTTTTTTCATTCAAGGTCGTGAGCGCCTGCAACGGCGTGTTGGATCGGGCGCGGCGTGTGCAGGAGTTTTCCGATGTCGGCGCGTCGAACGCGATGAGCGAAGGAAACGGCAGTGAGCGCTTCCAGAAGGTGTACATCCCGCGGCGATACCGGTCTTCGCCGGTGCTCTCCGGCCACGAAAAACCGCCGTACACAGTGTCGCCCACGCTCGAAGGAATCGGGGGCCGCACGCTCGGCCCGCCAACCTTGAGGTTCAACAGGCCGCTCGCCGAGAGCGCGATGTCCTGGACGATTTCTCCCTCCACCCGGAAACGGGGACCGCGCGCCAGCAGACGGTTGTAGGCGTCTTTCGCCAGTAACTCCGGTGGTATTTTGGATGATTGCCGGTAGGTGGACGATTTGACGATCAAGCGCTGCAACGCTTTCACGCTCCAGCCGCCGTCCATGAACTCGCAGGCCAGCCAGTCGAGCAATGCGGGGTGGGACGGAGGCTCGCAGCGGGTGCCGATGTCTTCCGGGGTCGTGAACAGGCCTTCCCCGAAATATGCCTGCCACACGCGGTTCACAAAAACGCGCGCGGTGGTCGGACTGCGCCGGTCCACCAGCCACTCCGCGAGTCCAAGCCGGTTGAGCGGCGCGTCTTTCGGGAACGGATGCAGCACCGCGGGCACGCCCGGTTCCACCGATTCACCGGGCCGCTGCCGGTCGCCGCGCTTGAAAATGCGCGTGTCGCGCGGCTGCGCCCGTTGTTGCAACGCGAGCGTCGTCGCGGCGTAGGGCCAGTAGGTGAACGCGCCGTCAATCCGCTTGTTGACTTCGGCAAATGACGGTTCGCCCTCGCGAAACACATTGAACAGTTCGCGTCGTTGTTCCGGCGTCCGTTGCTCCGGGGCAATTGCGAGCAGCCTGCGTTGCTCCTGTGTGAGCGGATCGACTTTCAACGGTGTCGCATTCGTCGTGGCGCTCAGGCGAAACCGGCCGAATGTGTGGCAGTCAAGCCCGGCGGCCTTCGCCTCGTTGCTCTCAAACTTCTGGTGGATGGTGAACTGCAATCTCGTGCCGCCCGGAAAACTCGGAATCGGGTCGGCGCACTCGAACACCGCGCGCTGTTCCCTGTTTTTCAAGATCGGAAAAACACTCGCCGTCCATCCGCCCTTGTCGGTTTCTCCGTCAATCGCGTTCGTGATGCTGAAGCCGGGCGCTTCGGCGCTTGCCAGTGCGCGGCGGAACTTCACCTGGTTGGTCACGGTCGGATTATGCAGCGCGTATGCTTCGCATTCGAATTCCTTGAGCAGCCAGCTTCCGGTGTGCATCAGGCCCGGACCGCCGTATGGAAGATTGGGATGGGTGAGCACCTCCAGACGGAAACCGGTGATGTTCGTCGGCGGCGCATCCACCCACACGCGCGTCACATCTCCCGGCTGCAGATCGCCGCCGCCGAGCAGTGATTTGTCGCCTTGCTTCTCATACTTGGTGGCGAAGTCGTGCCACTCGGCCGGATCGAGAACGATCCAGTTCCCTTCCGCATCCGCCGCCTCCTTTTCCCATTGTGTCATGTGCTCCGTGAGGTTCGTCGAATCCATCATCGCCTGCTCTTCGAGCGAGCGGACTTTCGAAAGCAATTCGTCGCGCTGCTTTTGTTGCTCCGCGGTGGGCACTTCGATGAACGGCTCGTCGTCGTTGTTCAGAAACGCGAAGAGCTGGTAATACTCGCGCTGGGCGATGGGATCGAACTTGTGGTTGTGACATTGCGCGCACTGGATGGTGAGGCCGAGGATGCTTTTGCCGATGCAATCCATCCGGTCAATCATCGCCTCGATGCGGAATTGTTCCGGCTCGATGCCGCCCTCCTGATTGAGCATCGAGTTGCGCAGGAAACCGGTGGCGATGCGTTGCTCGATCGTCGCATGCGGCAGCAGATCGCCGGCGATCTGCTCGATGACGAACTCGTTGTACGGCAGATCGCGGTTGAACGCCCGGATGACCCAGTCGCGATACGGCCAGATCGAGCGCGCGGCGTCCTTCTCGTAACCATTCGTGTCCGCGTAACGCGCGGCATCCAGCCAATGCCGCCCCCAGCGCTCGCCGTAGTGCGGCGAATCCAGCAGCCGCTCGACGAGTTTGTCGTACGCATCCGGCGATTTGTCGTGAACAAATTCGTCCACCTCGCCCGGTGTCGGTGGCAGGCCGGTCAAATCCAGGCTCAAACGGCGGACCAAGGTGACGCGATCCGCTTCGGGCGATGGCTTCAACCCTTCCTTCTCCAGCCGCGCGAGAACGAAGCTGTCAATCGGATCGCGGACCCATTTTCTGTTTTTCACGACCGGCACGGGCGGACGCACCGGCGCTTTGAACGCCCAGTGATCGCGCTTGTCCGCAACCTTCACCGACGCGCTGTCCGGCCAGTCCGCGCCCTGATCGATCCAGGCGCGCAACAGCCCGATTTGTTCGGGAGTGAGCCGGTCGCCCTTTTGCGGCATGAGCTTGTCATCGCCTTTCAGCCCGGCGACGAGCTGGATCATCAGGCTCTCGCCGCTTTTTCCCTGGACGATCACCGGCCCGTGTTCGCTGCCTTTCAGCGCGATTTCCTTCGCGTCCCAGCGCAACGCCGCTTCCTGTTTCTTCTCTCCGTGGCAATCATAACAACTCTTCGCCAGGATCGGTTGAATGTCTTTGACGAAATCGACCTTGCGGTTCGCGGCCGGCGGCAGTTGAGAAATGTCCGCGCGGACGGACGGGAGTGAACTCGCGGCCAGACCAAGAAGGACCGCCAGCGAACCCGCGGACCTGCGGGCGATGTCAAACGGGTCCGGTGTCAGAATAGAAAGCATCTATGAGCCTGCGTTCGTTTCATTCGCCTGAAGAGCGACTGTTTTTCGACGGCCAACGGCCGGAACAGATTCACAGGCTTACGATGAAAATAGGGCACGCGACCCAAACAAACAAGGAATTAGCCGGGCCCAAAAGGCTTTATCGGGATGCGGCGGTCATGACAATTTCGAGTGGATAACCGGCCACTCGAATGCCATACTACAACGCATGGAGAAACCGAATCGCCGGAGCGTGGACGCCGCGCGGCGTCAAGCGGCGGAAACCTGGCTTCGCTGCCAGGGCCTGATCACGGTCTCCCTTAACCAAAAAGTGTTACCCCATTTACCCCTCTCTTGGGTGCATCAATAGCTAGTGCGCACACATGAACTGCGGAGCGCGTTATGAACACAACTTTCCAATCTGGTTTGCTGGTCGCGGTTGTCGCACTTCTGTGCGGGTGCGCGAACATGAAGAACGACCCTGAACGCCGTTCCGACGCCGATGTGCGCGACCTGTTCAATCACGCGCTTGTGGACTGCCAGAAAGCCAACTGCGATCCAGTGGCCGCAATCTCGCTTCTTAGTTCGCACTACTGGTTGCCCCAATCTGTCGAACCACTCATCCGCAAAGGAGCGAATGCACTGCCGCTTTTGAAGGAACTCAGTCGCTCGTCTGACTTCGCCGAGAAGCAACTGGCGTCCACCTGCATCGAACTCATCGAAGCGCCACGCCTCGAAAAGGGCACACGGCGAACCGAGGACAAGAGCGGTATCACTCTCGTCAGCTTCACCGCGTCGCGCTAGCCAACACACAGTCCGACCCAACCGGCTGTCCCGCGAAACGGTGTGTAAGAATCTAGCGGCGCTCAGGCCGCGGCGGAGGAAGGTCGGCCGCCTGTGGCGACGAAGCCGGTGAGGGAAGTGAGTGGGAATTGAATGGCGGATGTGAATTGAACTTGGATCGAGAAACGGGTCACGACCGATGAAAATAAAATACATTCCGGGCTTGCCGCAGCTTCTTGCGCTGTGCGGGCTGTTCGTCTGTCACAACGCGTTCGCATTTTACAATTCTTCGACGGGCCGGTGGCTCAGCCGGGATCCTGTCGAAGAATCAGATGGCGCAAACATTTATGTTTTTCTGAGGAATGATGGGATCAGCAGCACAGATTACATGGGGCTTGAATGGCAGATTCAACGAAGAGGTGGGTTGCGTGCAGATGCTAAAGCCACGAGCACAAGCGACACATTCGATGACCTCGCACGAAATATTGGATTGGATACTTCTGACTACAAGAAGTGGGCTCAGACCAGCGACACGAAGCCCAATCTCTGCGCAGTATATTCAATCCCAAACACGATTTACATTGACTATGGTGAGTTCAAAGTTTTGGACCAAGTTCCATGGTCCATCATCAGCATTTGGAGATCGCAAGCAAGTGCGGCTCGGGCCAATTGGGAAAAAAACGTTTTCTCGTACTGCAAAGCGAAGGTGTAATAGATGAAGAAATTAAAGGCCACTTGGCTAGTCCTAATACACATGGCTATATGTTTATTGGCCACGGGTGGAAGGAAGCGATCATAAATTCCTACTCACATTTAGGCGATGACATGAGCGGAGTTGGTCCAGATAGATACTCGTCACATGGAATTGCGTTCCTTTATCTGAAGGCTTGTTACAGCGCTTACAAAGTTCCTATTATCAGAAAACACTACAGATATAACGCTTGGGAATCCAACGTAGCAACCCGAGGTAGGTTTGTAGGCTATGAGGGTACCGTGTCCACGCTGACCGAAGTATTCCAATGGGCAACTGCCAAAGGGAAGAACGATTATCCATTTTCAGTAGGCAAATAACTAACCAAACTCCTTTCCTGATGTTTACTCGGTGGACATTCCCCATGGCAATAGGACTTGCCCATTTGATTGTTTCATGCACGCCTCCAGTTACTCCGGCCCCAAAAGCAGCGACAATAAACAAACTCAATCGCGTGTATCACACCATCCGCGTCTTAGAGTCGGAGAATCATCTTAGCATTGGCGAACAACTCCGACGGATTACTAACGCAATCACGTTGCAGGATAAGTGGACTCGTTTGGTCGTAGAAAGCATGGCAAAAGACGGAATAGACGAGACAATTGCTCGTGAGACTTTGTGCCAAGATGGCTACGGTAACCTGTTTAACATCGATTTCAAGACAAGCTTAATTGCAAAGGGTGCTCCAAATAAGCTTACAGGAGTCGAGTTTGATGTAATCATTTGGTCGAGCGGCGAAAATGGAATCAATGAAGATGGACAAGGCGACGACATTTTCCTGCCCGCAGAAAAAGTGCCGAGGTAAGGTCACGGCTAGTTTGAAACATGGCTTCGACGAGTGGCCTTGCCTCGATTTGGTGGACAAGCTTTTGAAGTGGGATCAGGAAGCCGGCGGGAGATGAACGGAGGATTTGAAGTGAGCTTGGAGCGAACAACGGGTCACGACCCATGAAAACGAAAAACATTTTCACTGGAGTAACCCTTCTGCTTGTCTGCGCCGGCTCATTGCTGGTCATCGGCACGGTTACGGGACGAAAGTCCGCGAGTCGGCGTTTGACATTCGTCGTGCAACAGCGCCGGACGCCGGATTCGTTGTCTGGGCTGCTGTCGTTGACCCCGAGGGAATTGGTCGCTGTGGACATCGGGCGGATGAACCTGCTCTGCGCTCAAGGACTTGACAGACCGGAGGACTCGAACTTGGGCGGCGCACTGGCGATGCTTGATCAAATGGCGGAGCGTGTTCGGGCCGAAACCGACCGCCATTTCCACCGTTTCCGGCAGAATCCCGCTGAGTTCGACAATTCGGAGGGTTTTTTTCGGATGATCATGCTGGCGGTGGTTTTGGCGGAAGATTTTGAGGTGCATTATGCGCCGAACAAAATTGGCAGTGCGGCAGAGGCCCGCATGGGTGATGGATTTTATAGCGACGCGAAAGATGTGTTCCTGGAAGGGCTGCTCGGCGCAAAGCGGGAAGGTACGTGCAGTTCTCTGCCTGTGCTGCAAGTCGCGGTGGGGCGGCGGCTGGGTTATCCACTCAAGTTAGTCACGACCAAAGGGCATCTGTTCGTTCGGTGGGAAAATTCGCAGGAGCGATTCAATATCGAGGCGGCGGGACGTGGGGTGAACCGATTTGCAGATGAATACTATCGCCACTGGCCACTGGAGGTCTCTGCGGAAGAAGTGGTGGCCGAAGGCTACTTGAAATCGTTGGCACCCGCCGAAGAGCTGGCGGTGTTTATGTCGGTTCGAGGCATGTGTTTATTTGAAGCGAGGCGCTACGCTGCGGCTGACCTGACCCCCAAAAGCTGGACATGACATAAATGAAGTTCTGCTTCAAAAGGAGCAGAACATGAAGAGAAGCAGATTCAGCGAAGAACAAATCATCGGCATCTTGCGGGAGGCTGATGGGGATAGTCCCGTGAAGGTA
>DATNDF010000314.1 GCA_035607015.1 Candidatus Angelobacter sp.
AAAAAGGGAGCTGGGTCAAACACCCCAAACCGTAGCAATGCCCCTCCGCCGAGGACCGAGCCTATGTGTGAAGCTTACTTACCGTCGCATTGGAGCGCGCTTAGCGACATCAGACCTGCGATAATTGACGCCGCGACCGCGAACTTTTTAAATTGGCCCGTCTCCGGTATTGTGACCTGGAGAAAGGATCGGACGACCGCGAACGGATTTCAGCCACCTTGTGAACTTTGCAAGCCGCCTAGAGCCAAAGACGACGGCCGCGGTAATGAGGAAATCACCCTTGTGGACAGCGCAAACTTCATCGACGGTTGATTGGATTGATTCTTCGGCGGAGCCAGGCATGGCGCTTGGACATTTTCCATTGAATTCAGACGCTCCGGTGCGCCCACTGTTCCGGGTTCCAATCCCACTCCGAGCCATCAACAGCCGGCGTCCCATCGTTCCGTCCGCAAGCCCAGGTCCACGAGGATCTGATGGGCGGAGGCGTTTTGGGATCAAACTTTCAACAATTCAGGGATCACATTGCCATCGCTGAGGGCGAGAGGACGGCCGACGGGAGTGATGATCTCCTTTTCAGGATTGATACCCAGAGTATGTTGGATGGTGGCGTGGATGTCCTGGACCTTGACGGGACGATCCGGCTCTTTCTTTTCACCCTCGGGATCGCTCGCGCCAACCACATGACCACCACGGATGCCGCCTCCTGAAAGCGCGACACTGAAGGCATAGGGCCAGTGATCGCGCCCGCCGACGGCATTCATCCGGGGTGTGCGGCCGAATTCACCGCCGCACAGCACAATCGTCGAGTCCAAGAGATTGCGTTCCTTCAGATCACGGATCAATGCTGCGAAGGCGGGGTCCAGCACGTTCACACGCTTACGCTGGAGTTCGTGGTTGTTCACGTGAGTATCCCAACCGCTCAGCGTCACTTCGACGCAACGCACGCCGGTTTCGATCAGGCGCAACGCTGCGAGACAACCCCGGCCGAAAGGCGTGTTGCCATACGCGGCACGCTGGGAAGCGGGCGCCTGCTTCACGTCGAAGGCCGCGAGTTGGGCGGAACTCATGATCTTCAGCGCGCGAGCCATGGCGATCTGGTGCAACGTCGTATCCATGTCGAGATTCGCGGGGCGGCCGCGATCGAAGGCGCGTTCAACCACTGACAAATCCTTCATTCGTTGATCGAGCCGTTCCCGCGAGACCTGCGGCGTCACGTCCTGGATCGGTCCTTGCGGGTCATAGACCTGGAACGCGTCGTATTGGGCGCCAAGATAGCCGCCGCGGGCGGGCCATTGATCGGGCAGAATCGATATGTGCCGCGGGATGTCGATGCCGGTGTCGTTCAGCTCGTGGCAGACCACCGCACCAATGGATGGATGAACGATGGTTGGGTTTGGCCGGTAACCGGTCTTCATATTGTAAACCGCGCGCTCATGGTCGGCCTCCTTGCTAACGACCGACCGCACGAGCGAGATGTCGTTCATCACCTCAGCCAGGCAGCCAAAACCCTCGGCGAGCTGGACGCCCGGGACCGCCGTTTTGGTCGCCTTCGTGCCAAAGGAGATTTTGCTGTCCGGATGGGGGTCGAAGGTCTCGAGCTGGCTTGGACCACCGGCCTGCCAGAGGATGATTACCGAGCGGGCCGGCTTGCCCCTGGGCGCCCGCTCCTCCGCGCGCGCGAGCAGTTGCGCGATGGGAGTCAGCCACATCAGGCCGGTCAAGCCACCCAGCTTCAACAAGGTTCGTCGCGAGAGGTGATCCAGCGAGCCGCAGCCGCATTCGGGTGATGTGTTGTTCATATCAGTGATTCCACGAAAACTCGGTTGAGTTGATCAACGTCCAGAAAAGGTCCTCCATCAACTGGGGGCGTTTGAGATTCACGGCATCCCTTAATCTTCCGACAAAATACCCGAGTTCCTCCGGAGTGGGACGCCGCGTGAGCGTGGCCAGGTAGGCCGTCTCGACGGCGGTCTGGTTGTCCGGCGCCAATGCGCCAATGCGCGTGGCGGAGTTCATGGCGAGATCTTCCTTCGTCCGCTCATGGATCAGCTTCCCGTTCATCATCACCAGTCGCTGGGGAATCGTACCGCCAAACTGGTCGAACTCATCTTCGCCAATATCACCGTATCGCTTCAAGAAGTCGTTCTGCTCGAAAAACCGCACTATCCGCACCAATACGTGCGAATCGGCATCGATGGTTTTCAATTTGGCGGATTGGAGGACGCTTCCGGCGACCTGCTCCGGCCGCAGGCGCGTGAGCGGAAACGAGGCGAATTGAGCCTCTTGCCCGGGCGTTACGGGATGGCCGGGATCGGTGGAGCGGCTGTCGAGCTGAAACACACGCGTCGCGACCATGACCCGAATCAACCGCTGCAAATCAAATTTGTGCGCGATCAAATCGTCAGCGAGAATTTCCATCGCAGGCGGGAATGGGCCTTCGAGGCTGATCTGGTCAATCGGCTTGTGCAACGGTCGATTGAATAGCAGCGCGGAAGCGCGGTTCACAATCTCGCGGGCGAACGGCCGGTTGTCCTGATGTGTGACCCAGGCGGCGAGGCGTTGGCGCAATGGACCATCGGCAGGCAGCAGGTTTGCATTAAAGGGCACCTTCGGCGGCACGATCTCCTTGTCCGATTTGCCGAGGTAACGGTATTCGTATTCCTTGTTCGGGTTGTCGCGCACACCGGTCATCGACATCTCTGCGCGCGCAAAGAACGCGGCGAGCTGGTGGAAATCCTGCTGTTTCCAGCGGCCGCCGAGCATGTCGTTGTGGCATTGGACGCAATCGATGCGAACGCCGAGAAAAGCGCGTGACACCCGCGCGGCCAGCTTCCGTTCATCCGGTCCTTCCTCTTTGTTGTTTTGATCGACGGTGACCGTGATAAAATTCACCTCGGGCTTCGTGGTCCAGATGCCTTCGGACGAGATCAAATCACGAACGAGTTCGTCGTAGGGCCGATTTCGCGAAAGCTGATCGCTCAGCCAGCTTACGAGGCGATGACGTCGATAAACAATGAATGGCCCATCCTCGACACCAACCAGGACGCGTGCGAACCGCTCAGCCAGATAGTCGTTGCAGCGCCGGTCTTCGAAAAGGTGCGAGAGCCACCACTGAAGTCGCTGTTCCGTCGGGTGCGCCTCGAAGGCGCGAATTTCCTCCAGTGACGGGATGGTGCCTGTCAAAGCCAGCGAGAGCCGGCGGGCGACAGTGAGATCAGGAGCGCCGCGGACCGGTTCCACGCCCGCAACCTTCCAGGCCTCGGCGAATGCCTGATCCACCCGGTCAACGACCCGCTTGAATCCAACGTCCTCAAAGTCCGCCGCATTGAATGACTTCGGCCCGGCAAATGGCTGCGGCTTGAGGATGCGGCCAACCACCAAAGCGGTGACCGCCAGGCATAAGACCAGAAAAACCGCGTTGCGAACCCAGAGCTTCATTTCTTCGGTTTGCTTCCCACTGTCCTACGATTCATACTTTGCAAAAGCTGAAACAATTGCCACTGCATTCCGTGTAATAGTAGCAGCGACAGGGCCAAAATGTTTCAGAAAATGTTAGCAGAAACGCAAATCATGCATTCGACCGACCTGCCGCCGCAGTTGCCTGCGACCGCTGCCGAACTGGAGCCGGCACCCAAAGTCACGATCTGGCGGAGGATCGCCCGAGGGGTGGTTTCCTCCCTGGACTGGCTCTTTGGCCTGCTTTCGCTGGTGCTTGGCCTGGCAGTCCTGTCAATTATTCCCGTGGCCAATTTCCTGAGCCTTGGCTATTTGATTCACGCCAGCGGACGTGTCGCCGCAACCGGCAGGTTGCGCAACGGGTTTGTTGGCATCCGCAAGGCGTCGGTGGTGGGGAGTTTCTTTCTCGGCACATGGCTGGTGTTGCTGCCGGTGCGCTTGATCTCCGGGATGTGGAAGGACGCGGAACTGATCGCGCCGGGTGGAGCGACCGCCGGCCGATGGCACGTCGCGGTGCTCGTTCTCACCGTCCTCGCGGTTCTGCATGTCGTATGGGCCTGTCTGCGCGGCGGTCGCGTGTGGCACTTCGCCTGGCCCGCCCCAATCCGCTTTTTCAAGTGGCTGTCCACCCCGGACAAATTTGAAATGATCCGCAACGCCGTGGTCGATTTCTGCGCGGGGCTTCGGCTGCCGTATTATTTCTGGCTGGGTGCGCGCGGTTTCTTTGGGGCGTTCGCGTGGCTGTTGATTCCGGTCGGATTTCTTATCCTTGCGGCCCAAATGCCGCCGGATAAAGGCGGGGGATTCTTTTCGCTGGTCGGCGGTTTTCTTCTGATGCTGGTTGTACTCTATCTGCCGTTCCTGCAAACGCACTTTGCTTTGAAAAACCGCTTCGCGGCGCTCTTCGCGGTGGGAGAGGTACGGCGCCTGTTCAAACGGGCGCCGATCGCGTTCTGGCTGTCACTCTTCATCACGTTGCTGTTCGCACTGCCGCTTTATCTTCTCAAGATCGAACTTCCGCCGCGCGAAGTCGCCTGGCTGCCCAGCCTGCTGTTTGTAATCTTTATCTTTCCCGCCCGGCTGCTCACCGGCTGGGCGGTCGGCCGCGCCAACCGGCGCGAGCGGCCGTGTCATTGGTTTTTCCGGTGGACCAGCCGGCTGGCGCTCATCCCGGTGGTGTTCTTTTACGTCTTTTTTGTTTATTTGACGCAATACCTTTCGTGGAACGGGTCACTCAGCCTGCTCGAACAGCACGCCTTCATGGTGCCTGCCCCACTGATGAATCTGTGAGATGACATGCCCGGCGCCGGTTTCACGCGGACATTTTCCGCTCAGTTTCCTTCGTGGCCGGACCGGCCCATCTTGAACCGGGCGCCGCCCCACGGGACACCTACCCGCGGGCTGCTTTGTTGGGGAAAAGTGGGACTTAATAGGAAACAGCTGCTTGTCACCCCCTCGCCGTGCAGCCGCTGCACCTACTGATTGACCGTCAACGGCCCGTCGAACAAGGTCAGGCTGATGACTTCTGTTTTGGCGTGGTGTGGGCCGTGTTTCACGCCTTTGGCGGCAAAGAAGAACGAACCCGTGGTATAAACCGCACCGCTCTCCTCCCATTCGCCCGAGAGCACATAACAGTACTCGTTCGCCAGCGGATGAATGTGCTCGGGCACCATAAGTCCCGCGCGAAACTTTCGCAGGATCGTCATGCCGCCGGTCGTTTCGTTTTTGTGTAGCACGAGCAGCTCGACGCCATCATAAGGCCCCGGCTGCCAGGACTTGTCCTTGGAAAGGGTAACGTAGGGAAACATGTACTCATGCCAACGCCGAAGACGGGAAATTGCAAGACTGCAGTCGCAACTCTTCCCGGAGCCTGGTATGAATGGTGACATGGCGAACCGAAGCGCCTCCGGCTGGATTCTGACGGGTGTTGGAGCCTGCGTGGTTTTATTCGCAAGCACGATCTGGTTTGGACGTTCGCAGAGCAGGCGTTCCCTTGAGGCATGGAAAGCGCGCATGATCGCGCGCGGAGAAAAGTTTGGTATTGATGAACTCGCTCCGCCTCCCTCAACGACGAGCGACACGAATCTCGACCGGATTATCTCCGCTTTTTCAGCATTGGAACGGAGTTCTTTCAACCCCGGCGTTTACTCAGCACTCGACTTTGCGGCTGCGGGCGAAGCGCGTGCGCCGTGGTCGCAGACAAATTTGACGGCAACTTATGGACAAAAAACCACGTCCTGGACGCAACTGACTGAAGAAATGGATTCGGTGCGTGAGAATCTGGATGAGATTCGCAGCGCACTGGAACACCCGGCGGATACGAGCATCTTCAACTATCACAATTTCAGTCCGCCAAACTTTGTCGCCCAGCGGGTCGTCGCGCAATGGCTCAAATGTGAAACAATCGAACGGCTCCACGCGGGCGACCTTGCCGGTGCGCAGGCCGCGCTCCGGCCGCTGACAGCTCTGACGCGACTCCACCAGAACGACCTGTTGGTGGCTAACTTGATGATCCGCGTCACCATCGGCGGCCTTGATTTTGAAGCGAGCTGGTCCGCGTTGCAGATGCCCGGCTGGACGGAACCGCGACTCGCAGAGCTGCAGTCGGATTGGGGGCGACTTAAATTCCTCGAAAAGCTGTCGCCGACCATCGAAATGGAACGCGCTCATGCTCTGGAGCAGTTCGATTACTCGCTTACGAACGGCTTGCAGCGCGCCCGCGCCCGCAGTCGCATGGTGTTTAGCGCGACGACGAGCAAGTCAGGTATCCGTACTTTTTTCGAGGAACACTTCCTCGATCCGTTCTGGCGCATCGCGTGGGCGGAGCAGGATGAGTTGTTCTACCTGGAAAGCATGCAGCGTCATTTGGACGCGATCAGGAACGCACAGAGGCATAAATCCTGGGCCAAATTCTCAGGCGAGCTGTTCCCCATCAACAGCCAGATCAATGAGCGGATGAACGGGTTGGGCGCCTTTCGTCACACATTGAGCGGACAGTTTACCATTGCCAGCTTTGTTCGTGCTTACGAATATGTGATGCGACAGGAGACCCAGCGCAGCCTGATGATCGCCGCCGTTGCTCTCAAGCGTTATCAGCTTCACTTTGGGAAATTGCCTCCGCACCTCGAATCGCTGACACCCGAATTCCTCGCGACTGTCCCTGTGGACTACATGAATGGGCAGTCGCTGCACTATCGCCTGGAGCCGGATGGCCTTTTCGTTCTCTATTCCGTTGGTCTGGATGGCAAAGATGACGGAGGCGATCCTCAACCGGCGGTGGCTTGGAAACCTTATACCGGTCTTTGGGACGGGCGCGACGCCGTTTGGCCACGACTCGCCACGGCAGCAGCCGGGGAAACAGCGCCCGCAGCGGAGATTCTGCAACTGGTAAAATTTGACGACGCACCGTTGCTCGATGTCATTCGAACTTTGGCGAGGCAGGCGAACCTTCAAGTCCAGATTGATCCAAAAGTGCTGAAGCAATCATTCGCTCCAGTCCGAACTTATTTGGAGAACGTGACGGCCGAGGACGTTCTCAAGGCCATTCTTGCCAACAACAATCTCGTCCTGGTGAAGCATCCGGGAACCAACATTGTTGGCATTACCTGGAAGTGAATCCGGCTGCAGGCACGGTAAGATCGACCCGGAACTTTCGCAGGATGGTCCCGCCACCGGTCGCCTCGTTAATGTGATGCACGGGTTCGACCCGTCGTAAAGGCCCGGCGTCCAGGATTTGTCTTTGGCCAGTGTGACACCGAGAAACATGACTTCATCCACCGTGAACGGCGTGAAAAGCAAGGTTGCGTTCACCTTCGATCAACGGAAACCTACGGCCATTATGAATCGAAAATGTCGGGGAGCCTTTCGCACGCGATTTGTTGCTATCCTGGCTGTCCTTGCAATGATCGGCGTGTTTCTTTGGACGGTGCTGGGTCGCCGTCAAAGCGCCCTTGACCAGTGGATGGCCCAAATGCGGGTCAAGGGAGAAAAACTGACGCTGGCAGAGCTTGGGTTGAACCGACCGGCACGCACAAATGCGGCGATGGAAGTCATCGAGATCGCCGCGAAACGACTGAAAGCGCTCGACCGCACGAAGATTTCCGGACAGTTCCAAAGGACAGAGGAGGTTGGTTCCGCCTTCAAAAGCGTCGCCTGGGCCGAAACAAATCTGCAGAGTGTCATGGGGCGCGTGCTGGGGTGGGAAACGTTGAGGAGAGAGCTGCCGCCGTTGCGACCCGTGGTGGCTTTGACCTGACCCCCAAAAGCTGGACATGACATAAATGAAGTTCTGCTTCAAAAGGAGCAGAACATGAAGAGAAGCAGATTCAGCGAAGAACAAATCATCGGCATCTTGCGGGAGGCTGATGGGGATAGT
>DATNDF010000315.1 GCA_035607015.1 Candidatus Angelobacter sp.
ATGCGCAGGGCGAGAACCGTTACGAACCCGACGGCGCTTACAAACAACTCATGCAGCGGCTGCGCGCGGATTTCGACGTGCGTATCCACAACCAGCCGCTCACACGCCAGACGCTTGCGGATGTGAAACTGTTGCTCATCGCCAATCCGAGCGACAAGGCCGTGAAGAACAACCCGGCGCCACCGCACGTTTCGGACGCGGACATCAAAGCGCTGACCGGGTTCGTCCAAAACGGCGGCGGTCTGATCGTCTCCGGCAACCAGGAAAATCATAACCTGGAGGTGCACGACATGAACAAGCTGCTCGCGCACTTCGGGATTCAGGTTACGAACCTCTACACCGATGCCAAGAAACTCGTGCTGCCAAAAGAGACGCCAATCATCGGAGGACTTCGCTGGGCCTACTACACCGGCGATCTGTTATTGCTCGATTCGGCGAGTCCGGCGAAACCGCGCGCGCTGGTAATGAACGACCTGAACCAGAAGCCGGAGAAAGGCGCGCGTGACCAGGCCGGTTGCCTGCTTGCCACTGCCGAACCGGGGAAGGGACGCGTCATCGTCATAACCGACTCGGGCTGGCTTGCCGATTGGGCGTTCGACGAGCAAGGAGTTGGCGGCGTCGCCATCAAAGGACAGGATAATTGGGAGATTTTTCGGCGACTGACACATTGGACCGCTCACCTTCCCGACGCTTCAAGATGAAGATCCGGGAATTGAACCACGTCGCGATTCACGTGGGCGACGTCGAGAAGAGCTGCCGGTTTTATCGCGACGTGTTGCGGCTTGAGTCCATGCCGCGCCCGGCGTTCACGTTTCCCGGCGCGTGGTTCCGGCTCGGCTCGAACCAGGAGCTTCACCTCTTGGGTGATCGCGCTGAACCGGTGTTCTCGCACCATCGCGGCAACCATTTCGCTCTACAGGTGGACGACCTTGACGCATGGGAACGACATTTCAAATCGTTGGGTGTCGAACACCAGCCACGCAAAACGCGACCTGACGGCGCCTCGCAACTTTTCCTCCGCGATCCGGACGGGCATGTGATTGAACTGTTCACTCCTGCGTCCGCGAAGTGAATGCTCAAACGACGCCGCATCTACCGCCGTGCCGGACCCACATATTGAGCGGTGGTATCTCTTGGACATACCCGCTTTGTCCGAAGCAGCAGGACTTACCAAAACTCCGGCCTTGCTGCAATTCGAGTGCGACAAGGATTTTTACAAGCGGTTGTTGCGATCCGCCTTTGACGGAAGTTCAATTATTCCGCCATTGGGTGGAACAGAGTATGGTCCACTGGTAGCTGACAAAATCAATTGTATGATGCCGGCAAAGCTGATCATGGCTTGGCCGAATTTGTGACAGCGGTAAAGGATTGAATCAAGCAGTTGCCGTAATTCACATTGGATTGAAAACGTTTTACGGGAGATTCAAACGAATTGTCCGCAATCACACCGCACGTTGCGACGAAGGGTCAAGCAAACACAATCTGTGTCGTCGCCGCCTTCTCGTCCCAACCGCGGGTCGGTTCGGCGGTGACCGATGAAATGTCTTTGTTGGAGATCTGCCGTCCGCGTGTCTTCGGGCTTTTGATTTCGATCTGTTTTGGCTCGCAGGTTTGCTGGCTGATCTTCTGATGCGGCGCGGGTTTGTAGCGGACGTAAAGAATCTTCGGCGTGTCTGGCGCGAAGAACAGGATGCGCGACTTGTCCGGAATGCAAAGATACGCCTTGTTCAGGATGGTCCCGCCGAACTTGAACCGTTTGAGGTAGCTGGCCTTGCGGTCGGTATAGGCGCACGTGAACACCGTCTCGCGATCAGGCAGCCCGCAATAAAACAGTTCCGGCCCCACGAACATTTTCTCCGGCAGCTCTGTCACCTTGTAAGTCCCGTCCTTGAACACGAGCAGAATCTTGTCGAATTTCGTGCAGTCCACCTTGAATTCCTCGCCGCCGACCTTGTAGCCGACGTAGCCGCTCTCGCGGTCGTACGCGACCTTGAAGGCCTTGAACGCCGCTTCCTTCGCGTCCACCTCGTCGTAGCGGCTCGATTTCGTCAGGCGCGGATACAACGGGCCATATTTTTCGAGCAGCCCTTCGAGGTGGCTGATGACGTATCGGGTGAGATTCTTCAGGTTTTTGCGCGTCTCCGCGAGGTCTGCCTTCACCTTATCCATCTCCTCCCGATGCTGGTTGATGTCGAAAAGCGAAATGCGGCGGATGCGCACCGTGAGTAATCTCTCGACGTCGGCGCCGGTCAATTCGCGCAGCAGTTGCCGGCGGAAGGGTTTGAAACCGTTGTGCACCGCGGCAACAACAGCCTCGTTGGTTTTGCACTGCTCGATCTTCTTGTAAATCCGCTCCTCAATGAAGATGCGCTCCAGTGTGCGAAAATGCAGTTCGTCCTCGAGTTTCTTTTCCTTGAGCTGAAGCTCGCGCTTCAGCGTGTCCACGAGCTGCGCCGTATTTTCCCGGAGCACCTCGCTCACCGTCATCTCCACCGGCCGGTTGTTTTTGATGACGATGATGCGGCTGGCAATGGTGACCTCGCAGTCGGTGAATGCGTAAAGCGCATCCACGAGCTGTTCCGCGTTCACCCCGCCCGGCGCCTTGACTTCGATCTCGACCTCCTCGGAGGTGAAATCGTTGACGCTCCTGACCTTGATCTTTCCCTTGCGCGCGGCGTCCTCGATCGAGGCGATGAGCGAATCGGTCGTGGTCGTCGGCGGAATCTCTTTAATGATGACCGTCGAGTCGTCCCGGGTTTTGATCTTGGCGCGGACCTTGATGCCGCCGGAGCCGTCCTTGTATTCGCGGGCGTCCATCAGGCCGCCGGTCGGGAAATCGGGCAGCAATCTGAACGACTGCTTCTTGAGGATCGCAATCTGCGCCTCGAGCAATTCCGTAAAATTGTGCGGCAGAATCTTGCAGGACATGCCGACCGCGATGCCTTCGGTGCCGAGCATCAAGAGGAGCGGCAATTTGGATGGCAGTGAAACCGGTTCCTGGTTGCGTCCGTCGTAGCTCGGCACGAATTCGGTGAGGTCGTCGTTGAAAATTTCCGTGCGCGCCAGTTCGGTGAGGCGGCACTCGATGTAACGCGGCGCGGCCGCGGGATCGCCGGTGAAAATGTTGCCGAAGTTGCCCTGTCCTTCGATCAGGTAGCGCTTGTTGACCAGCACGACCAGCGCGTCGGAAATCGCCGCTTCGCCGTGCGGATGGTATTGCGCACAATGACCGGAAATGGTGGCCACTTTGATGAAACGCCCGTCGTCCTTCTCGTGCAGCGACCACAAAATGCGCCGTTGTACCGGCTTCAACCCGTCGGCGAGATTCGGGATGGCGCGATCGCGGATGACATAGGAGGCGTATTGGAGGAAACTGGTGTCCACACGCCGATGCAGCGGCAGTTCGATTTTGGCCGGCCTGCCATTGCGCGGTTTGGCGGGCGAGGCTCCGGTTTCCGCGATCACTTCGGTTTTTTTTGCTGCGCTCATGCTGTCGCTGAATACTGGCAAATGCGCCCGGAGGGTCAAGAAATTGAACAAGAGGCCCGTCGCGGCGATTGACAGCGAGATTATTTGTGCTTGGGTACGGGGCCGCTTTAGCCACTCATGAATCCGATCCGCATTTTGCACGTTGACGGCGACAGTTTTTTCGCCAGTTGCGAAGTGGCTCTGGCCCCCGGTCTGGAGGGCCGTCCGGTCTGGGTCGGCGGCGGGAGGCACGGAGACGGCATTGTGATCGCCGCCAATCGGGCCGCCAAAAAGTTCGGCGTGGAGACCGGCATGGCCTGTTTCGAGGCGAAGCGGCTTTGTCCGCAGGGCGTCCTGTGCCGGCCCCACTACGATGATTACCGCCGGCTTTCGCAGGAGATGTTCCGCATCCTCGAGGAATATTCGCCCACGCTCGTGCCGATTTCGATCGACGAAGGTTTCCTCGATTTCACGACCATGGATCAGCATGTCTGGCGGCGCACGACCCCGGCGGATTACGTGAAGGAAATCCGCGAACGGGTCCGGCGCGAGGTCGGTCTGCCGGTTTCGGCCGGACTGGCCAACTCCTCGCGTCTGGCCAAGCTGGCCACGGATGCCGCCAAGCCGGGTTTCATCGAAATTCCCCGGGGACAGGAAAAGGAGTTTTTGAAGGAACGCCCGGTGCGCGAACTTTCCGGCATCGCCAGCCGACGCGAACGCGCCCTCTCGGCGTTGGGCGCGAAAACGTTTGGCGATGTGGCCCGGCTGCCCTCGACGTTGCTCCGGCAAAAATTCGGCATCTGGGGCCAGCAGCTCTGGCTCTTCGCCAATGGCCGCTGGAACGAACCGTTGCTGCTCGAAGTGAAGGACCGCACCACGATTTCCAGCAGTACGACCCTGCCGAACGACGAACCGGATTACGAGGCCGCGCTCACGTTCACGTTGAGCGAGATGACGCGGCTGGTCGGGCAGTTGCGCCGCGAGCAATTGCAGGCGCGCGAACTCGGCCTCACGATCCGGTTCAACGATTTCACCGAGGCGGGCGCCGGCCATCGTTTTCGCGAGCCGCAGTTTCAGAATTCGGTCATCAACGCCGTGCTGGAGGAACTCTTCCGCGACGTGATGAACGATCAGTTCAAACCGGTGCGCCAGATTCGCGTCGCTCTCTGGAACCTGTCGCGCCTGGACACGCACCCGACGCTCTGGGGCAAAACCGACGCCGAACGCTGGGGCGCGCTCGACGACGCGGCGCACAGACTCAACGAACAATTTCAAAAACCGGTGGTCATGACCGGGGCGCAACTGGCGCTGCGACAACTCGACGACGTTCACCGCAATCCCAAGGCCAAATGCCCGTTCGTGCCGCAACGTGAAATGATCAAAAAACTCTGGGGCACCGACGCCGATCCGCTCGCCCACAAAAGCGAATGGGAAAGGCGCCTCACCAAGGTCAGCAAACATCACCACGACCGGCACTGAACGACGGCGGCGCGCGGTTTGCGGGCATCGACGCGAAGCAAACATGATTTCGCCGCAGAGCCAGGCTGATCTTCAATCAAATCCAGGAGATACGGATACGACAGTCATTCACAGTTTGACGGGAGGCTCCATTTGTCGCATTTTCCAGGCGCCCGCGCCAAAACGCCGTATGACGGGCGAAAGAGATGAAGAAGAGATCAATTGACACCGGCCCGTTGCATGTGCAGCGCGAATTCCGGGGGGCGCGGCGCGCCGGGCGTGGAACACGCGGCGATCAGGCCGCATGAGATTGTCGTGCGACTTTACAAGGAAGTCCACCGGTTGTCTGGCCGCTGGGTTTCTGCTTTTCGCCACGCCAGCCCCGGCGGCAATCGTCGTCCAGATCGGACAGAATTTCACCGGCAGCATTTTGGGGACTGATGCCACCGGTTCTCCTCCGGACAGCAACGGTGCGGCCGGGCCGATTCACTTCGTCGAGTTGATCAACGGACGGTTTTCGGTTTACAACAAAAGCAACGGCAGCCGGGTGCAGACCAAGACGGACCTGACCTTCTGGAAGGACTCCGGCCTGAACTTTTCAGCGAATCTCTTCGTGTCCGATCCGCGTATTGTCTTCGACGCGTACTCGCAGCGCTGGTTTGCCTCGATGATCGACTTCGACCCGAACAACCTGGTGAGCAACCGGTTTTTACTGGCCGTTTCCGCCAGTGCCGACCCCACTGGAGTGTGGCGCGGCGTCGCATTCGTTGCGGATCCGGCCAACGGAAATTTTGCGGATTTCCCGACGCTGGGCGTGGATACCGACGGGGTTTATCTGGCCGGTGATATGTTGAACAGCACGGGCAACAACGTCGGATCCGCACTGGTCTCCATCCCAAAGGACGCTTTGCTGGCAAACCCGCCGAGCGCAGCAGGGCGCACGTCTTTCGGAATCCTTGGTTACAGCGCGCGCGGCGATGTCCTCCAGCCGGCCATGACCACCGGCACCGCATCGACTCCGGAAACCGTTCTGGCCATTGGAAACGTGGGCATTGATTTCCAACCACACAATACAATGGTCGCCTCGGTTATCGACAACGCTGCGGCACCCGGCGGTGCCATCCTTGGCACGCCGACGGTTCTGACGGTGCCGCTTTATTCCGTACCAATTAATCCGCCGCAGCCGGATGGCACGTCCAACCTGGATGATGGCGACGCGCGTCTCGACGGGTGCGTCCGCCGGGTCGGCGACATCCTTTATGCCGCGCACGCGGTGCAGATGAACGACCGGGCCGCCGTGCGCTGGTATAAAATCAACGCGCTGGACAACTCTCTGCTCCAGGCCGGCACCATCTCGGACGCGAACCTCCATTTCTTCTACCCTTCCATTGCGGCGAACGAAGCCGGGACCGTGGTGATTGCCTGTAACGGCGCCAGCTCGAATGTGTTTGTGAGCTGTTACGCCGCGGTCGGCGAAACGGTGAATGGCACGCTGACCTTCGGAAATCCGATCCTGCTTCAAGCCGGCGCGGCGAGTTACCAACTGCCCGACCCTTCGAGCGGCATCAGCCGCTGGGGCGACTACAGCGCCACGACACTGGACCCGTCAGACCCGGAGCGTTTTTGGACCATCCAGATGTATCCCAGCGGCGCGTCGACCTGGGCGACGCGAATCACCGAACTCATCATCAGCCCGGTCGAACTGACGATCGTGGCGTCCGGCCCAAGTGTGCAGCTTTCATGGCCGGCGGCGGCCACAGGTTTCCGGCTTCAGCGGACTTCCAACCTCGTGCCGCCTGACTGGTCGCCGGTGACGCAGATGCCCACCATCATCAACAACCGGGCCACGGTGTTGCTGCCCGCTTCCGGCGCCGAAGGATTCTTCCGCCTGGCGAGTCAATAAACCTCCGGGCCCTCGCCAGGCCGGCGCGTGAATAACGGGCCGAACAAGTGGCGGTCATCGCGGCGTTTTGCGCAGGCGGCCGACAAACGCCCCATCAACCCCATCCTCGAACGGCAACAGTTCACGTTCGCTTTCCAGTTTGAATTCGGGGTGACCGGCCAAAAACTTATTCACGACGCCGCCGTTTTCCTCCGGCTCAAGACTGCACGTGCTGTAAACAAGCACACCATTCGGCTTCAGTATGGACGCGGCTTCGTTGAGCAGTTCGAGTTGCACGGCGCGTAGCCGTTCAATTTCCTCCACTCGAATCCGCCAGCGCAAGTCAACGCGGCGCCGCATCACACCCGTGTTCGAACACGGCGCGTCCACCAGGACGCGGTCGAAGTGAACGTTGAGTTCGGGAAAGACCGGGCCGTCGGAACGCACCACCTCGGCGCAGGTCGCGCCGAGGCGCTCACAGTTCTCGCGGAGCAACGGCAGCCGGTCGTATTGCCGTTCCTGTGCGACGACGCGACCCTGGTTCCGCATGAGCTGCGCCATGTAAGTCGTCTTGCCGCCGGGCGCGGCGCAGAAATCGAGGACGGTTTCGCCCGGTTGCGGGTCGAGCATCGACACCGCGAGTAGTGTGCCGGGATCCTGGATGTAAAACAGTCCCTGCTGAAAACTCGGCAGTTCCGTGAGCGGCGGGTGGGACCTGAGTTCGAAAATGAGATTCTCCTCGAACCAATCGCGCCTGATAAAGTCGTATTCGACGTCCTCGTTCCGCCATTGTTCAAGCAGCCTGCCGGCGTCGATCTTGAGCGTGTTGATGCGGGCGTAAGTTTTCGGAGGTGTATTGTTCCACTCGAGGAGCTGGCGAAGTTTTCCGTCACCCCACCTTTGGCGCCAGCGGTCGCAAAGCCACCCGGGGTGCGAGTAACCGAGGTGTGGGTGGGCGGTCCTGAGTTCTTCCAGAGACTTTTTTACGGCGTCTCGTTCACGCGCACAGCCGCGCAGCAGCGCGTTGACGAAACCGGATTGCGGGCCGAACCCCATTTGCCGGGCGAGTTCCACGGTTTCATTCACGGCGGCGTGATCAGGCACACGATCGAGCCAGAACATCTGGTAAAGACCGAGGCGGAGCAGGATCTGAAGCGCTGTTTTCTGCGCTCGCCCTTCTGTCTTTTGGGCGATGAGCCAGTCCAGTGTGGCCTGCCGGCGAACAACGCCGTAGACAATCTCCTGGCATAGGGCGCGGTCCGCGGGCGCAAGCGACGGCAGCTCGCGGTCGAGCACGTTTTCCACGTAATCCGCGCCCTTTTCGCGATGCAACAGGACGCGAACGGCAATTTCTCTTGGTTTTTGAAAACGCACGGCCTAATAATGTCACCTCTAACATTGCGAGCGAGTTTTTTGACGATTTATGAAAGAAGAGCTGGAGAAACTGGTCGCCGCCGGCAAGATCGGGCGGCAACATGTCGAATCACTCACCCTGCTCATCCAGAGCGGATTTGGCATACACCGGAGCTGGGGTTTTGGCAAGATCAAGACGGTGGACACGGTCTTCGCGC
>DATNDF010000316.1 GCA_035607015.1 Candidatus Angelobacter sp.
GCTGAAGGCCGGCGTGTTCAGTTATGACTTCATCCCGTCGGGCGCGAACAAATCCGCGGCGCACGGCGAGCCATTGTACGAATACGACAAATACCCGGAAGACCAGACGGAGAAAGACCTGGAGAAACATTGCGCCTCGGCGATCCGCTGGCACATGAAGGATTTCCTCAAGGCCATTGCCTCGCGCGGTCGGCCCGTTGCCGACATCGAACAGGGCTACATTTCGACGACTTCGTGCATTCTCGCCAATCTCGCAATGAAACTTGGCCGGAGCCTGGCCTGGGACCCGGCGAAAGGGCGGGTGGCCGGCGACGACGAAGCCAACAGCCTCTTGCGCCGTCCGTATCGCGCACCGTGGGTCCATCCGGAGGCGGACAGGGTCTGACTTGCCGTAAAGATGAGGAACGACAGGGCACGGTTGCGGCCCCGGGTCTCCCCGGTCATTCCTCCCACGCTTTGGCGCGCACCAATGCTTTCGTCCAGCCGGCGCACAGTTTTTTTCTCAGGGCGGGTTTCATTCCGGGAACGAATCGGCGGTCAATCTGCCACTGTCTGGCAATCTCGCTCGGAGCGTTCCAGAAGCCGACCGCCAATCCGGCCAGGTAGGCGGCGCCGAGGGCCGTCGTTTCAGACACACGCGGGCGCACGACCGGAACACCGAGCAAGTCAGATTGAAACTGCATGAGAAGATTATTTGCACAAGCGCCGCCATCGACGCGAAGTTCTTTCAGCCGGATGCCGGCATCCGCCTCCATCGAACGCAGGACGTCCATGACCTGATAGGCGATGCCTTCAAGGGCCGCGCGGGCGACCTGGGCAGCCCTGGTCCCGCGCGTTATGCCGACAATCACTCCCCGCGCGTATTGGTCCCAATGCGGCGCTCCCAACCCGGCAAACGCGGGTACCAGATAGACGCCACCCGTGTCGGGCATCTGCGCGGCGAGCCCCTCGACTTCGGACGACGATTTGATGATCCCCAGGCCGTCCCGCAACCATTGGACCACGGCACCGGCGATAAAAATGCTCCCTTCCAGCGCGTACTCGGTGCGGTCGCCGATCCGCCAGGCGATGGTGGTGAGCAGATTGTTCTTTGAGGTGATGGGTTTTGTGCCGGTATTCATCAGCATGAAGCAGCCGGTGCCGTAAGTGTTCTTGACCATGCCGGGCCGGTTGCAGATCTGTCCAAAAAGCGCGGCTTGCTGGTCGCCGGCAATGCCCGAAATGGGAATGGCCGGGGAAAAATGCGTCGCTCGGCCATACACCTCGCTTGATGAGCGGACTTCAGGCAGGATCGAACGCGGCACGCCGAACAAATCCAGCAATTCGTCGTCCCATTCACCTGTATGGATGTTGAACAACAGGGTGCGGGAGGCGTTGGTTGCATCCGTCACGTGTTTCAGGCCGCCGGTCAGATTCCAGACCAGCCACGAGTCAACGGTGCCGAACGCCAGTTCACCCGCCGTCGCCTTGGCTCGGGCTCCCGGCACGTGCCGTAAAATCCACTGAAGTTTTGTGCCGGAGAAGTACGCATCCAGGACCAGTCCGGTTTTCTTCCGGATCAACTTTTCCAATCCGCGGGCCTTGAGGCGGTCGCATACCGCAGCAGTGCGGCGATCCTGCCAGACGATGGCGTTGCAGATGGGCTTTCCGCTTTTACGGTCCCAGACGACGGTTGTCTCGCGTTGATTGGTGATGCCAATCGCCGCCATGTCGCCGGGCGTCAGACCCGCGTGGGCGAGGGCCTGCGCCGCGACGCCGGCCTGGGTGGACCAGATGTCGTTGGGATTGTGTTCGACCCAACCGGGCCGCGGAAAAATCTGGGGGAACTCCTTTTGTGCCACGGCCTTGATGCGGCCGTTTTGGTCGAAAATGATTGCGCGCGAACTCGTGGTTCCCTGGTCCAAAGCCAAAACATATTTCATCGGGCGATCCTTTCTAGGGAATGTGACGAGGGCTTTCGCGGAAGGCGGGGCCGTAACGCCGTTGAGGTCGAGTGAGGCCGGCCTTTCCTGCGGTTCGATTCATGCGTTCCAAGGCTGCGGTTTTGGCTTACGCGGGATTCCACAGCAGCTTGTAAAACCAGGCGCCCAAAATGCCGCCGATGATCGGGCCGACAATCGGCACCCAGGCGTAGCCCCAATTCGAATCACCTTTCCCGGCAATCGGCAGGAAGGAATGCGCCAGACGCGGGCCGAAATCACGCGCGGGATTGATCGCGTATCCGGTCGGCCCGCCGAGCGACAGCCCGATGGACCAGACCAGAACGCCGACGAGGAAAGGCCCAAATCCTTTGTCGAAACCGGAATTGGGCACAAGGTTGTCCGGAGAGAGGATCGCGAGCACACCCAGTACGAGCACAAACGTGCCCACGATCTCGGTCACAAGGTTCATCGGCGCCAGTTTGATCGCGGGGCTGGTGCAGAAGACGCCCAGCTTCGCTCCTGCGTCGGGCGTCTCCCTCCAGTGTGGGAAATAGGCGAGCCAGACGATTACACTGCCGATGACCGCGCCCGCCACCTGTGCGGCGATGTAGGCGGGCACCAGATTCCAGGAAAACTTCCCAATCGCCGCCAGCCCGAGCGTAACCGCCGGATTGAGGTGCGCGCCGCTGATCGACCCCACGCAGTAAACCGCCAGGGCCACTCCCATCGCCCACCCCGTCGTGATCACGATCCAGCCGGAGTTTTGACCCTTCGATTTGTTCAACAACACGTTCGCCACCACGCCATCGCCAAGAAGGACGAGCATCATGGTCCCGACAAATTCAGCAAGAAAGGGGGGCATAGATTCGTTTTGGAACAGGTTGTTGCGATGAACTAACCAAATCATTCCGCGTCCTGTCCATCCAAAACGACGGTCCTCGGATTTCTTCTTCGCGCGACGCGGGCTCCACCGGATTCAGAGGTTCGAGCCACGGGCCCCGACCGTTTTTCAGACGACTGTTTCCAATTGACTATCCCATTCGTTTATGGCGTTCTCTCCGCAATCCGGAAGTTGACGCGCAGAAGTGCTGCAGCCTTGTACCATGCTATGAACGACCAGACTCCAAAGCAGGCGACGAGCGGGAAAAAATCGCCTGCCACCATTTTTGTGGTGGATGACTCGGCCGAACTTGGCGAAATGCTCGACGTGTTTCTTACCAAAGAGGGATATTCGACACGGGTGTTCAACGATCCGTTGGAGGCATTGGGTGCGCTGGAATCCGCCGAAACCCAGCCGCGGCTGCTGATCAGCGATTTTCGGATGCCCGGCATCAACGGGCTGGAATTGATCCACCGTTGCAAGCTGATTCATCCCACCTTGAAGGTCATTGCCGCCAGCGCGAATGTTCTGGACGAAGAGATCGAAAAGTATCCCTTCCGTCCGGACCGGGTTTTGCCGAAGCCTTATACAACAAACTCGTTGCTTGCGCTGGTGAAGGCGCTGTTGTCCCAGTAGCAGCGCACGACTCGACCACCTCCAACGTCCGCCCTCGTCCCGGGTTTGCTTCAACCTTGCGCGGCACCGAAGAAAATCAAGTGCCGGACCTGCAGGAGGAGGATCCACCACGCGTTCAACAGCACGCCTCCCTTGACGAAAAAGAAAACCGACAGAAAGCCCGCAGCGACCCGCCAGGCAAACAATTCGATGATGAACAACGAGGAGAACTGGTCTGACCAGGTCCTTGCCTTTATGTAAACCAGGACGACGCCGAACAACACCGTCAGGCTGGCCGCGGTTGCCGGCTTTCGGGTGAGTCGCAGAAAGAAGGCGAAGGGCGCGAAACAAAGGAACAGTTGATCAAAAGCAAGCGCGAAACATGTGAACGCGAGCCACGACTCGATGTTGGTCGGGTAATCGCCGGGAACGAGCGGCCGCAAGATCGGATCAATGATTGAGCCAAGGACCAGCACGCCGGCGAGGCCCGCTGCGGTCGCCGCGCTCCAGGAACGGAATGTCGGTTGAACGGCAACGACCGGCCTGAGGGCGTATTTCGGGCTCCAGCCAAAGACGAAACTCCAGAGGATGAATGTTGTCCAGGCGAGCGTCAGGGTCAGGAACCACAGTTGATGAGGCCGCTCGGTCCATAACACCAGACGGGGATAGCTGGCGAGCGTCGTTATGGCCGCTCCTGCGGCGGCGGCTTTCAAGACTTGTGGCTGAATGAGGGAGCGCATCGTGCTCTTGCCGTGACGCGGCCGCCGCCGGGCTTGGACGACTGAATTGCCGGATCGATCGCGGGCCGGAAACGGCGCCGGCTATTTGATCAAGCTGATGAGATAAACCAGGACGATCGCGCCGACGGTCGCCATGATGAGTTCGCCTAGCAGTCCAAATGATGCCAAGCCGACGAGCCGGAACAGGAAGCCTCCCAGAAGCGCGCCCACGACGCCAACCACCAGGTTTCCCAACAAACCGAATCCGCGCCCCTTGGTGAATTGTCCGGCCAGCCACCCAGCCGCCAGTCCGATGAAAAGAAAAATGAGAAAGCCGTCTCTCATGGTGGAAGCCTCCCCTCGGCGGCGCGCGCAAACAAGTCAAAAACTCAGGTGCTGAACTGGTCTTCTTTGCTCTTGAACAGCACGTTGAACGTCGTCATCGATCCGTAACAGCGGGTGACGTACTGCTGCCAGTCGAACTTGTCGGCGGAGGAAAGCGCCTCGCTCGAATTGATCCTTTGTTCCAGCACCCGGAGATTGTTCCGCATCATCACGATCTTGTGAAAGAAGACCTCCAGTTCGACTTCTTTGGGTTGAAGGGCGGGATCGGCCGGTTTTAGAATCAGCATGCCGCCACGCCACCGCGTGGCGAGCTGTTCAACGATGGAGTCCGGCCTGTCGAGCCCCAGTGTGCTGATGACTTCCGCGACAATTTGCCGGACAAGCTGGCCGAGGGGAACGTCGAGCCCGCTGATGGCAGCCTGCGCCTCGGCGGGTTGTATCTCGCTCGTCTGTGGCGCGACGGTCCGTTTGAGGTCGTCGAATTGGATGTCGGCGCTGTGTTCGGTGATTGCCGTCACGGTTCCGACGCCGTATTGCGGGTGGCGGATTTTCTGGCCGATGTGAAGTGCGTCAACTTTCATGTCCGCCATTTACCACGGATGAAAACACCGGAACAAGGTTTTCTCCGGGCACGCGTTCAGTCGGTGTCATGCACCTGCTTCTTGAACCGCGGGCGGACGCCGGCCTCCCGCGGATTGATCGGAGTGAAACCGAGCCGCAACGCGGGGGAGTTGCGATTCAATCGAAAATCAAGTTGGCGCGGGGCGACAAAAAGCGGATCGGCAATGAGCGAATGAACATCGTGTCCGCGCCGGCGCCATTCGTCAACGCTCGCGCCGGCGAATTTCATGGTTCCGGCTGACGCTCCCGCCCGGGCATCGAAATAGACGTTGCGATCCATCACGAAGTGGTCGTTTTTCCAATTGCTCCCCAGCAACATTCCGGAGTCGAAGTAGACAATGTTGTTCGTGAATACGAACGACACGTGCTCCTCCTCGCGCGTGCGCATCAGTTGATGTTCGTCTCCGAAGGCGAAGATGTTGTTGCGAATGATATTGTCACGACCGTAATGCTGGTGGAAACCTGCGCTTTTGCAGTGATAGACGAGGTTGTTTTCCAGCAGGATGTCCGTGCTGCCTTCGTCCGTGTAAAGTCCCCAGCCGCCGTAGGAGAACGCGTTTACATCGTGAATCAGATTATTTCGCAGGATGGTCCCCTTCTGGACCCCCAGCGTGTAAATGCCGCCCATGTCGCTTAGCACGCCCTGGCCGATGTCGTGCAGATGATTGAACTCGATCACGTTGTCGCGGCAGGGAGTTTCCTGATAACCCCAGTTCCAGCCCACCGAAACAGCCGTGTAGTAGAGATCGTGGATGTGATTGTGCGCGACGTGATTGTGGCCGCTTTGAAAGATGATGATGCCGACCGCCGGCGAAAACACCCGGCCGAGCTGATGCAGATGATTGTCGCTGATCTCGTGGCCAAAGTTTTGTTCAAACGGATCGGTCCGGGTCGTCGTCTCGCCAATCCGGATTCCTCCCGCGCCGAGGTCGAAGAATTCATTCACAATGACGGCGCAGCGCTGACAGCCGCGGCCCAGCTCCAGAGCATAATTGCCAAGATGCTCAAAAGCACAGCGCTCGATACGACAGTTCGTCGCGCCTTCCAGCAACACATCTCCATGAACGTGAACGGCCGCCTGAGTGTCAAGGTATCCATCCTCGGGAAGCGTCCAGTCCGCATGCGCAAACGTCAGGCCACGAATGATGACGTCGTGCAAGGCCTGCTTTGCCGTGAAGTCACCGGCCAACCGCATCAACGGCAATTTGAGGAATGGTGCGATGACTTCGTCTTTGTTCAAATCTTCACCGGCGTCCGCCCAATACGTCAGAATGCCCGTCTTGCGATCGAGGTACCATTCGCCGGACGAATCAAGCGCATCAGGCGTGTTCTCGATGAAGTAACGGGCGTTGCCTTCTTTCACGTGTTCGGCAATGCTGCCCGATAACGTGACGATGTGATTCGTCTCATCCATATCCCGGATGAATTGACGCAGATCCACCCACTTGTGCAATGCCACCAGCTCGGCGCCGTCGCTGACCCGGTCTTTTTTGAGGTCACCGTTCCGGTACTTGAACTTGACGGGTTTGTCCGCCAGATAGTCGCCGTCGGCCAGAAAGTATCCGGTGTTGGGTGTGCGCGCTCGTTGCCGTCGCCGGCCGTTGATGAACAACTGGTGAAAATACCACCTGTTCGCGCGGACATCCGGAACGTCCGCCTGCCACAGATCCGGCTTGCCTTCAACTCTCCTCCATCCGGTGATGCGTCGTCCGCCGGAGAGAACAGGTGTTTCACCCGGGTAGGCTGCGATGGTGAAAGGATGTTTCCCATCCGAACCTGAATCCTCGGGAGACAACTCGATGGTCCCCGGCTCGGGGTAGGTTCCACCGCGCAGGAGAATCGTGGCGCGATCCCACGGCTTGTCAGGGATCCGTCTGGCCGCGCGCGTCTTCTTTAACGCTTCAGGCAGTGATGCCAGCGGACCATCCTTTCGATCCGGCGATGGCCGTTCCAGTCGGCCGGACCACCGATCATTGCCGTTCGGGGCGACGTAAATGGTAAGTGGCCGCGCCGAAGCGTTGATTGAGATGACAGAAAGCAGAATGGCAGGGAGCGGTGAAATCCGGAACATGGGAACAGGATGCCGGTAGCGCGGCAAATCCTGTCAAACAAAAAACCAAAACGAATGCCGTGGCGCAACACAAGCTGCCTCCACGGCATCCGTACCGTTTGCGACCCAACCGTCAGGGCGCGGCGATTCCGAAAAAGTTCCCTCCGCCCCAGCCGCCCGTGTCTCCGGTGTAGGTTGTGATGCCGGCCTTCTTGCGGAAATCGTCGAGGTCCAATTTGCCTTTCGCGAAGGCGTCCACGTCCGCTTTTTTCACGCGGATCGTCATGATCGTGCCGTGAGGCCTGTCCGAATCAACCGTGCCCTTATCCATGACGATTGTCGATTGAGTGCGTTCGTCGGGCACGACCGTGGCATTCGGATCGTCGCCGGCCTTCTTGATGCCCTGGACGACTTTGAGTTTTGCCGTGGAGGCAGAGCCGGGGCCGAACAGGCAGACAGTGACAAATTCGTCGGACGGCAAATGACGGATGTTGGTTGCGTTCTTGAGGGCTTGCAACAGGGCATCTTTGAGTTCACTGACCTTGTTCTCGTCATAAGCCTGGGTCGGACGGGATTCCCAGCCGAATCTCCCGTACGCTTCTGTGTACGCCTGAATCGCCTTCCCGAATTCGCCTCCGTCGTTGTGCTGGCCGTAGAGCTCCCGTCTGGCTTCATCCCAGGCGGTGTCTTCGTGCGGTTTTTCCGTTTTTTCCGTGGCCTTCACCGGCGGGGGCAGCAAAGGAAGCCGGACATTGAGTATGAACACCGTCCCGTATCCCTCCAGGAACAGACTGCGAACCGGATTCCCGCCGGGGGCGATCAAAACATCGATACCCATCGCCGTGCGCGAGGATTGATTCCCCCCCAACTTTTCATCGAGCGTTTTGTCAAGTATGCGGGACATGACCGCCATGTCCTCTTCGAGGTTCGCCTGCACCTTCGCGTCCGTGTCGGAAGATCGAATCACGAGTGTTCTTCCGGAACCGCCTCCTCCACGACGCACAATCTGATGAAGTCGCTCGTGAAACATGGGCACGTCACCCAAAGCCGCTGGCGCAGCTGGCGCCGCTTGCTGGGCCTGGGCAATCTCGCGTTTGACCTGTTCCTGAACTCGCGCGAGTTCTTCCTCCTGCGGCGGCGGGGCCGGCGCGACCGGCGCCGTCGGGGCTTCCGGCGGCTGCTGGGCGCGCGCGGACGCTGCGCCCGGACATAATGAGACTGCGATGATCGCGACGGAAGTGATGACCGATTTC
>DATNDF010000317.1 GCA_035607015.1 Candidatus Angelobacter sp.
TGAAATGTTCCAGCCAGTTACTGCCGAATTACGGGCTTTTTGTCATCCGGTTACCGGCTCGCTTGTTTTTGAGTAAAAGTGACCCGCCTCGAAAACGAGGGAGTTACCGCTACGCTAGTTTCGAACTTTATTGTCCGAGTACAACAACAGCGGCTGAATTAAATCCTCTTCTCGTCCGCGTCGATGAAGTCAACAAAGGTGTGTATGTCGTCGCGATCTGAAAGGCCGGCCTGCTCCTTGCGCATCCTGAGGCGGGCCTCCATTTCGGCGTCGCCCGGCCGAGGATAGTTGAGCATGGAGTCGGCGTGCGCGCGCTTGTCAGCGTCGCTTTTCTTCACGTTTTTCAGGACCCAGTCGCATACCTCGCCATCACAAATGGTGCCTCGAACCACCGATACGAACCGCTCCTGCGTCAGGCCGGCTGCCTTGAGCCACCGTTCGTCGAATCCCTTGCCGAGGTTGGGCTGATAATCCGGGTGCAGTTTGCCGGCGAGATGCAACCGAATCTTGTCGACGTAACGCGGCAGGTGCATCCAACCACACATGGTCTCCCGCGGACTGCGGGGATAGATAATCTCGCTCATGCGATGAATTGTTAAAAGCAAAAGTGGTTCTGTCAATCGAATGCCGCCACGCGCGGACGCCCGGTTCAGCACGGGTCCGGTTCGGATCATCCGACAAATCGTTTGACGGCTTGTGTCCGTGCTTCATCTTCATGCGATGCATCAATTCGATTTCGATGTCGCCGTGATCGGCGGCGGCAGCGGCGGTTACGCAGCAGCGCGTACCGCGTCAGGCGCAGGATTGAAAACCGCCGTCATTGAAGGCGGCAAAGAGGTGGGCGGACTCTGCATCCTGCGAGGTTGCATGCCGACGAAGGCGCTGCTCTACGCCGCCGAAGTCCGCCATCTCACCCAGTACGGCGGCATCTGGGGAATGAAGCCCGGCGAAGTCAGATTTGACTGGGGCGCGGTCATGGCGCGCAAGGACGGTCTCATCAAGGAATTCGCCGATGATCGGGCCCGGCAGCTGGGCAGCGGCAGATTCGAATTCATCCGCGCCAGCGCGCGCTTTGCCGGCGCTCACACAGTGGCGCTCGACAATGGTGGGACAGTCACCGCCGCGCATTTTGTCATCAGCACCGGCTCCGTTGTCGCCCGGGCTCCCCTGCCCCAGCTGGCCGCCGTGGGATACCTGACCAGCGACGACGCGCTCGCGCTCAGGAAACTCCCCGGTTCGATAATCGTTCTTGGCGGCGGCGCGGTGGCGGTCGAATTCGCACAGCTGTTCGCGCGCTTCGACGTCGATGTGACGCTTGTTCAACGCAGCCCGCATCTGCTGAAAGATTTCGACACCGATGCCGCCGCGGTCGTCGAAGCTGTTTTCCGCCGCGAAGGAATCAAGCTGTTCACCGACACGCGGCTCCTGGACGCCTATCGCGATGGCCGCTCCAAGGTGATCACGTTTACGCACAACGGCGCCAGGACGCAGGCGAAGGCGGAGGAGATTCTTTTCGCGCTGGGTCGCGCGCCGAACACCGCCACGCTTGCGCTCGACAAGGCGGGCGTGAAGACCGACCTGGGCCGGGTCGTCACGAACGACGCGATGCAATCGAGCGCGCCGCACATTTACGCCGCCGGCGACTGCACGGGACCGCACGAGATCGTGCATGTTGCAGTTCAGCAGGGCGAGATCGCCGCGCACAACATCGCGCATCCGAAAACGCCGCGCAGGATCGACCATCGATTACTGGTACACGTTGTGTTCACCGACCCGCAGATAGGAATCGTGGGACTGACCGAAAAGGAGGCGAAAGCGCGGAACATCCCCCATCTTGCGGCGAGTCATCCGTTCAGCGATCACGGCAAGTCGCTCATCATGGAAGCCAAGGATGGCTTTGTGAAACTGCTCGCGGACCCAAGGTCGGGCGAAATTCTGGGCGGCTGTTGCGTCGGACCGCTGGGCGGTGAACTCATTCACGAAATCATCATCGCGATGGCCAAACGCATGACCGTTCACGAGCTGGCGACGACGCCGCATTACCATCCCACCCTGGCGGAAATCTGGACGTATCCGGCGGAGGAACTGGCGGCAAGAATCCCCGCGGCGCCGGGACCGTCGTGAGCAAACTTCCGCTGTTTGCGACCAAGCGACCCTTTTCTTACGCCAGCTTCACCGGTTTGCCCGATTTAATGGACTCATAAGTGGCCATCAGGATGCGAATGTCGCGCAATCCTTCTTCTCCCGACACCCGGCTCGGCGTCCTGTTGAGAATGCACTGCGCGAAGTTGTCCATCTCGGCGGCGAACTGATCGATTTCCTGCACCTTGATTTCCTTGCCGTCGCTCCGCCGGCCGCCGATGCCCCCGTAACTATAGGCCGGGTCGAGTCCAAACCAGCCTTTCTCGGCATAGGCCGTGTAGCGGTTGATGCCGTTGACGAGATAGGTTGTGCTGCAATACGCAATGATGCCGCTGGGAAACTTGAGCTGCCACACGATGGATTCGTCCACCTCCTTGAACTTGACGGGATCGGTCTTGGTCTCCATCGCGGACACAACGGTCGGTTCCTCGCTGCTGATATAGCGCGTCGCCTGCAAGGCGTAAATGCCGACGTCCATGAGCGCGCCGCCGCCCGCCAGCGCGTGCCTGAGCCGCCACTGCGTGGGATCGCCGATGCGAAAGCCAAATCCGGCTTCAATGACTTTGATGCCGCCGAAAACCTTTTCGCGCGCCAGCCGCACGCACTCGACATTATTCGGCTCGAAGTGGCAACGATAGCCGACGGCAAGCTGGCGCCCGGCCTTTTTGCAGGCGTCGATCATCTCCTGGCATTTCCTGACCGATACCTCCATCGGCTTTTCGCTGAGGACATGTTTGCCCGCCCGCGCCGCTTCGATCGTGTATTGCGCGTGAAGTGCGTTGGGCGTGACAACATAAACAACGTCGATGTCCGGATTATCGGCGATCCGGTGCATCGTTTCATAGTTATAGATGTTTTTCTCGGGAATGTTGTATTGCGCCTTCCATTTCCCGGCCTTGGCGGGGGTGCCGGTAATGATTCCGGCCAGGCGGCAGAATTTCGTTTTTTGCAGGCCGGGCGCGATCTGGTTGGTACTCAAACTGCCGAGTCCGCACAGGGCGAAGCCGAGTTTTTTGTCGGAGGCTTGCGCGAGCGCGCGTGTCACCCTGGTGCTGATGAACGGCGCTGCCGCCGCCACCGCCATTGTTTGTTTGATAAACCTTCTGCGAGGTTGCGTTCCCATGGGTGCTCCTCATTTTGTCGGCGAATAATCAGTCGGCGTCATGAAGACCGATTCCACTTTTGTCGTAAGCGATCCGCCGGCCTTGTCCTCGGACGCTTTTTTCACGGCGACCCAGTCGGGATCCTCGCGAAACGCCTTCCACGATGCATCGGATGCGTCCTTGCTCTTGTGCGCGAGGATGTAGATCAGGGTGTCGCCGCCGCCCTTGTCCTGATCCAGGGGCGTCCAATAACCGAAATTGGTCATGCCATGCTTCGCGAACAGCTCGCAGGTGTGGGCGCGGAAACGCGCGTGCAGGTCCTCCAGCCTGCCGGGCGCGGCGGTGTAGGTGCGCAATTCGAAAAGGCGCGGCGCACCCGCCTTCACCTGTTTGATTTCCGGCGAGTAGTCTGTGGCGGCCATGAAATAGCGGTCCACCTTCGTAACAAGCCGGCCGTTCGCTTCGGACGCTTTCGCGACCTTCTGCCACTCGGGATCGGCACCGAATTCCTTCCACGCCTTGTTGGCGGCTTCGCGGCTCGGGTGCTCAAGCACGTAGATCAGCCTGTTGCCCGTGTTGTCCACGGGCATCCAGTAGCCGATGTTTTTCATGCCGTGCTTCTCGAAAATCCGCATCGTCGCGTTGCGGAAACGAGCGTTGAGATCGTCCAGCTTGCCGGGCGCGGCGTGGTAGATGCGGAGTTCGTAGCAACGTGTGTCGGCGGCCTGGCTGCCGACGGGGTTGATAATGAATGCGGTGAGAGCGAGCAGGACCGGGGTTTTCATGCGGGAAGTCTGTGCTCCAAACGCGACCAATTTCAAGCCCCAACAACGAAGGGTGCGGGCCGCTTCAAGCTGGCGCTGTGCGCTGTCTATCGTTTACCTTGGCATCCATGACCTCCACCAAGCGGGATGTTCTGGGTCTCATCGCGGGCAACCGCTCGCTGCCCCTGCTCTTCGCCCGGCAGGCGCGGAGGATGGGCGTCGCACGGCTCGTGGCGGTCGCGTTCGAGGGGGAGACAGATCCTGCGCTAGCGAAACTGGTCGATGACATCGTCTGGCTGAAAGTCGGCCAGCTTTCCAAAATGATCTCGGCCTTCACGACCCGCGGCGTGAAGCAATGCGTCATGGCCGGACAGATTGCCCCCAAAAACCTGTTCGATGTCCGGCCCGACCTGCGCGCGGTGGCCATGCTGCTCAAGTTGAAGGAAAAAAACGCACAAACGATTTTTGGGGCCATCGCGGACGAGCTGGGCAAGGACGGGATGAAATTGATTGAAGCGACACCGTGGTTGAAGCCGCTCATGCCGGGCGCTGGTTTTCACGTCGGCCCCCGGCTGACGAACGAGCAGCGGGAGGACATCGCTTTCGGATACCGGATCGCGAAGGAGGTTTCGCGGCTGGAGATTGGCCAGACGGTCGTCGTCAAGAACGGCACGGTCCTCGCCGCGGAAGGGTTTGAAGGGACCGACAGGTGTCTCGCGCGCGGCGGCGAACTGGCCGGCGAAGCCGGCGGCGCCGTGGCGGTGAAGGTCGCGCGGGAAAAGCACGACATGCGGTTCGACGTCCCGTGCATCGGAGCGACCACACTGGAGACCTGCGCAAATGCAGGCGTTGCCGTGCTCGCGCTGGAGGCCGGAAAAACCTTGCTGTTGGACGAAGAGGAAGTAAAACAACTCGCCGCGAAGCGAAAGGTGGCGCTGGTAACCGCGCCCTGACGCGCCCGCGAATCAGCGCACAACGCAGACTTGATCATGCTTACCGCCCACGAATTGATCGGATTCATGTCGCCGGGTCTGGCGGCGGAAATTCTTGAATACGCCCATTCTTCAGAGAAAGAACTTTACAAGGCGACACTCGCCGCCGTCGCGCAGGCACGCAAGGTCCGTCCGCTCTTTCTCGAACGCCAGCCGCGCGCCGAACGGCACAAAACGGTGCTCGCCACGTTGGCTCGTCCCGCGATGGAACTGGCTGCGGGAACCTTGTTGAGGGGCTGGTTGTTGAAAAAACACACGTTGCTGCTCGCGGACTTTCTCGACGCGCTCGGCGTGCCGCACAAGGACGGCGTGGTGGACGATCTGCCTGAAACGATGGACGACGCAAAACTTCATTCCGCGGTGGACAAGGTGCTGGCCGGACATCCCGCGGAGGTGGTCATCGTTTATCTGCACGCGTTTTATGAAATGAACGAGGCACGATGGCCGAATTTAAAAACGCTGCTGGAAACCGATCCGCGGCTGCAGTTCACGGGCTGACCGCCCGCCTCGTCTGCCCAAGTTGAAGGGGTCCTGAGCCCGGTCCTGACGGGACACGCGGCGTCGGCGGACACCGGAACGCGTCTTTTTTTGGTTCGGGATACCGGACAGGGTGATCGATGCCGCGTACGCGACGCCTTCGTTCATGGCCGATCTAACTTCTCCCGCACTGCTTCAGCCAACCTCTTCGGGTGGTAAGGCTTTTGGAGATATGTCACTCCCTCTCGCATCCTGAAAGTCGTTCCTTCCGTATCGATGCTGTATCCGCTGACATAGATGACTTTGAGCCCCGGCTTGCGCGCCAATAATTGCTTCGCAAGTTCCCGACCTGTCAGTCCATCCGGCATGATCATGTCAGTCAATAACAGGCCGACCTCCGCGGCGTGTGTTTCCCAAACCTTCAGCGCCTCGACACCCGACCCGGCTTCCAGCACACGATACCCATGCCGTTGCAAAATGATCCTGGTCATACCCCGCAGCGCTGCCTCGTCTTCAACCAATAAAATGGTTTCGGTTCCACCACGGACCCGCGCTTCCTCCGTTCCGGTCATGGCGGCGGGGAATGATTGCGGTATCGCGGGCAGAAAAACTTTGACCGCGGTCCCCACACCCACCTGGCTCTCCACTTCCAGCCATCCCTGATGCTGCTTTACGATCCCGAAAACCGTCGCCAGCCCGAGGCCGGTCCCTTTGCCGACGTCCTTGGTGGTAAAGAACGGCTCAAAAATGCGCGACCTAATCTCCGGGGTCATTCCGCAACCCGTGTCCCGCACCGTCAGCCGGACGAATTCGCCCGTGCGCGCCTCCGGATTGCCCCGGGCATAAACGGCGTCCGTGACAAGTCGTTCCGTGCTGATGATCAGCCGACCGCCTTTGGACATGGCGTCACGCGCGTTGACCGCGAGGTTCATCAGGACCTGCTCCATCATTCCCTCGTCCGCCTGAATCGAGGGGAGGTTGGAGGCAAAATCGCATTGCAGTTTGACGTCCTCCCCGATGATGCGGCCCAGCATCTTGGTCATGTTGGCGATGATCTCGTTCAAATCGAGCGCGCTCACCTGCATCTCCTTTTTGCGGCTGAAAGTGAGCAGTTGGCGTGTCAGATTGGCCGCCCGCTCTCCGGCCGAGTAAATCTGCTTCAACTGGTCCTGGACGTCGGCCTTGAGGTCTTCCTCCTCCATGAGCAGATTGGAGTAACCCATGATGACGCTGAGGATGTTGTTAAAATCATGCGCGACGCCCCCGGCCAGTTGGCCGAACGCTTCCATCTTCTGCGACTGAAGGAACTGGGCTTCCAATTTCCTGCGTTCTGTCACCTCGCGTTTGAGTTCTTCATATGCCTCCTCCACTTTCCGCCGGTTGCGAACCGAGTCCTCCATCATGTTCAGCAAGGCGATCTGTGACGCTTCCAGTTCCCGCGTTCGATCCTTTACCATCTGTTCGACGCTGGAGAGTCTGGTTTTGGATTCCCGCATCAACCGCCATTTTTCGGTCAGCGCATGTGCCAGCTGGATGACCTCGACGGGATCAAAGGGCTTTTTCAGGATAAGCAGGCGGTCGAGCGGATTGATCTTCTCATGCATCTCGCTCCAGGAACAGTCCGCATAGGCGGTGCAGATTACGATTTGAAGGTCGGGGCAGACTTCCCAGATTCGTTTCGTCGTTTCAATCCCGTCCCAGCCCGGAGGCATGCGGACATCCACAAAGGCCATGGCGTAAGGCCGGTTCTCCCGTAATGCCTCCTGAATCAGCGTCAGGCTCTCCTGCCCTTGGAACGCCGAATCGATTTCAAACCATGGTTCATCCGCGTGCGTGACCGATGCGCCAAACAGGCCGGCCTCAACCTCATCGAGGACAGATCGGCCGGGTGAAGCGGCATGGAAAATCTTTCGAAAATCCTGATGGATCGCCTGGTTGTCGTCGATCACCAGAATCCGCCGGTTCGAGATGTCTTCAGGATTCATCATGTTGCCGCCCCGAGGGTCGCAGGGGTAATTGCAAAGTGAACGTCGCGCCACGTCCGACGCCCTCGCTGTGCGCCTGCAGCGTGCCGCCCATTTCCCTTGCCGCGAGCGCTCCGCTGTGCAAACCAAATCCATGGCCATCCTTGCGCGTTGTGAATCCGTGGTTGAAGATGCGCGTAAGATTTTCAGCCGCGATACCGATGCCATTATCGATCACCGCGAGGCGCACGAAGTCGTCACCATTGGTCACGCGTACGGTCAGCCGTTTGTCTTTCCGCCCCGACTCGTCACACGCATACTTGGCGTTACGAATCAGGTTTACCAGAATTTGCAAGACCTTGTGCTTCTCGACGGTGATTTCCAATGAAGACAGGTTATAATCGCGAATGAGCCGAACGCCGTGGCGCACGAGCGCGACTGCGTTCATGCGCAGGGCGTCTTCGACGAGATCCGTGACCTTGTGGAGTTCGGCGACGTGGGCGACCGTGGCGTAGGTCTGTTGCATCGCCACGATTTCCTTGATGTGATCGATGTTCTCCCGCAGAAGTCCCAATTCATTCAGGTTTGAGTCCTGCTCGGCTGCCAGATGTTCGGCGAGCTGCTCCAGAAAGCCCGGCAGTTGTCTGCCTTTGGGATCACTGGTGACAAACGGGCCGAGATCCGACGCGTGTTCCTTCATGAGGGCCACCGCCCTGACCAGGCTCGGAATTCTGGATTGCTTCAGTTGGTCTGCGACGAGGGTTGCGGACACATTCACACTATTGAGCACGTTGCCGACATTGTGAAGGACGCTGGTTGCGACTTCCGCCATGCCGGCCTGGCGGGACGCGTCGATCAGCTGGCGATGAACGCGTTCGACTTCCAGTCCCATGCGCGTGCGCTCCTCGATTTCATTTTTAAGCGCGGCGTTGGCCTCCGCCAGATCCGCGGTGCGCTCTTTAACTCGGGTTTCCAGAAGATCGTGCGCCTCCTGCAAAGCGCGTTGCTTTCGGTTCAGGTGGCGAACTCGCCATCCATAACCACCGGCCAGAGCGCCAACGACGAACACGCCGCACAGCGAATAGAACCAGGCCGTTTGATACAAGTGGGGGAGCAACTGGATTTCCACGGAGTCACCCCGGGCATTCCAGATCCCGTCCTCGTTGGACGCGATAACTCGAAACCTGTACCGCCCCGGCTTGAGATTCGTGTAAAGGGCCAGGTGCCGGTTGCCGATTTCCGCCCAATCCCTATCGTAGCCCTCCAGCCGGCAACGAAACTGCACTTTTTGAGGCGCCACAAAGCTGGGTGCGGTGAAGTGGAACTCCAGTTCGCCCTTGCCCGGTTGCACAACCGCTTCTTCTCTGGTGTCGAACTCCATTCCGTTGGCACGGAGGCGGTCGAGATGCACCGGCGGCACTGACCGGTTGGTGGGCACATTTGACGGGTCAATCATGACGACACCCCGCGAACTGGGAAACCAAATCCGACCGTCTAACGTCATACATCCTGAATGTTCTTGGACGGTTTTGTCGGAGAGCTGGACGCAGTCCGGACCATCGTATGACGTGCATTCGACGTGATCGGTCCTTCCGTCGGCCAAATCATTCATGCTTTGCCGCGTGACTCGAAAGATTCCCCGGCCGGAGTCCACCCAAAGGTCGCCCAACTTGTCTGGAACGATTGCGTAAATATCGTTGTCGAGCAACCCGTTGTCCCGGTTAACGCAGCGGATACGGTTGTCCTTCAATCGCGCGATGCCGGTCATCATCGCCGCCCAAACGACGCCTTCGCTGTCTTCGCAAATCCAATCCACCCGCTGCTCGGAAAGGCCTTGCTCCGCCGTCCATTGCTGGAATGCTCCGTCCTTGACTCGACATATCCCGTTCACACTGGCGACCCAGATTACTCCGTCCCGACCCGCGCACATGTTTAGAATCCAATAGAGCGGAGGCGCTTCGCCGTTGTCGAATTCGTAGGGCTTGAAGTAATTCGTCCCGGCCCGGAACAGTGTTCCACCCACGGACACGATGACGCCCTGGGTATCTTCGGCCATGCCCACGATCATGTTCGTGGCTGAATGTGTCGCCACGACCTTGTTTCCAGAGAAGATGACAAGGTCTTTCTCGCCGCTGACCAGGTAAAGGTCTCCGTTGCGCGCTTCGTACGCGCGCTTGACGTAGGGGTTCGGCAACCCGGCTTTCGTCGAATAAGTCCGCGGCTTGCCCTCAAAATATGTAATCCCGGCGCTACTGCTCACCCACAGGCCGCCTTTTCGGGAGGCGCAGACAGCCAAAGCGTCAGTGACAGCCGGGTCCTCGGCCGCGGGTTGGGTCGGAAATTTGACATCCGTGAGCTGGCTTAATCCATCCTGCGTCCCGATCCAGAGGCTTCCCTCGTCGTCTTCGGCGATGGCCCTGACGCGATCATCCGCCAATCCATCAATCTTCCGAAAAGCACTGAACTCACCGTCGCGATAGCGCATCAATCCGTAACCGGTGGTCCCTATCCACAAGCCGCCTTGCCGGCCTCCCAGCAACGCAGCGACTTTCACGGTCAAGGCAGGGATTTCCTTGGGTCGAAGGGTCGGATCATAACACCGAAGTCCCGTTGCCGTGCCAACCCAGATCTGGCCGTCTGCATCTTCAGCAAAGGAAAACACAATCGTTGAGTCCAATGCGCTGTCGACGAGCTTCGTGGTCTTCCCCGCCTGCCAGTAGTAAACACCTTTCCGGTCGGTCCCAAACCAGATCCGGCCTCGAGAATCCTGATATCCGCACAAGATATTGACGGCAGTTTCGTCCGACGATCCGAATACCTGCTGATAAGTGCCATTCGGAGCCAGGCTGGATGCCTCGTGCTCGGCCGCAAACCATAGCGTGCCGTCCCTGCCTTCCATCACGGATCGAACGTTCATGTCCAGTTTTCCCAAGGCCGCGCTTTCGCGGAATGAAAATGCCCGTCCGTCATGGAAACCGAAGCCGCTGTGTTCCAAGCCGACCCACAAGCCACCCTTCTGTGCGCTCGCCAGGCTGGTCACTGCGCCCTTCCGCAGTTGCGCCACTTGTGCAAGATCGAAGAATTCGAATTTGTCCCCGTCAAAACGGACCAATCCCACCGACGTGCCCAGCCACAGGTAGCCGTCCCTGGTTTGCGTGATGGCGTTGATCCCATTGACGGGAAGTCCGTTCTGCCGGCTCCATGTCCGACAATTGTATTGAAGCACATTCTTGGCGGGATCAAGGGCGAATCCACGGGTAGGGAGCAAAAGGCCGAGAATCACTCCCGCTACAAGCAATCCGATGCGAGACCATCCGCGTTCTCTCAACAAATGGGCGGACGATGATTTCATTTCGACCTGTGAAAGCTGGGGCCGTGGGGCTGACCCGCGTCCCTTGAAAATCTCGCGTTCAGGAGGCGGACTCGAGGGGACGAGCCGCTGGCCGTCATAACGCGCGTCGGCGCGACTGTGCGATGTTGTTGAATCCCGCGACCCGCCCGGGGAACACTTCGGGATGCAGTTCTCGCGCCGGCTCGGCGCGTCCGTGCCGGTTGGCACGAAATGGCGTGCAACTCAATCATGCAATCGCTGGTGGACAGGCACGAAAGCGAACATGCTCGGACGCGCCGGCCGAGTCCGGTTTAAATGCCACAGAGTTGTCTTCATGATCGGGCCAGGGCTTTATCGCGGGGATCCAGAAAAGAGAGGTCATA
>DATNDF010000318.1 GCA_035607015.1 Candidatus Angelobacter sp.
TCGTAGCTCATGTCTTCAAAATGATACAGGACGAGGGGAACCCGTTGCGCTGGCGGCAACTTCTGCAATACCGCCTCCAGCAACTGCCGGTGCTCGCCGGCGGCCACCTGCTTCTCGTGCGTATCCGGCGCTGCCCATTCGGGCCCGGTCCCCTCCTCGTCGTCCTCCGAACGCATCTCGGAAAAAAAACGCCAGCGCGCCCGGTACCGGGTCAAATGATTCAGGCACAGATTTCGCGTGACGGTCTTGAGCCAGCCTCCAACCGTCGGGCTGTCCTTTAACTCTGCATACCGCTCGTAAGCCTTCAGGAAAACCTCCTGCGACACGTCTTCGGCTTCGGCCTCGGTTCCGAGCAACCGGACCGCCGTTGTAAACACCATGTTCTGGTAGGCCTTCATGAACGCCTCGAACTGTTGCGAGTCTGTCATTGTTTGCCCTATACCGGCGTAGGGTCATCGTGTTGGCAGGACACCGACAGTGGAACAAAAGTTGCAGCAAATTGCGAATCCCAAGTTCTTGCGACCGAAACGCGACGGATCCTGTCTAACTTGGACAGCCAAGGTCCGTCAGGACCACCGCCGCGGCGTTATGACCCGGCGCGCCCGTCACTTCACCTCCCGGATGTGTTCCCGCTCCACAAAGATACAGATTTGCAATGGGCGTTCGATACCCCGACCAGCCGAGCAACGGGCGTTGCGCGAGGAACTGACTGGGAATCATGTCGAGGTGTCGGATGTTTCCGTCGGTCATCGCCATTCGCTGTTCGATGTCCGCGGGCGTGAACAATGACCAATCAACGATGATGTCGCGCAGGTTCGGCGCGTATTCCGCAAGTGTGTCGATCAAACGTTCACCCATTGGCCGGCGGTAGTCGTCCCAGGTCCCATCGCGCAGTTTCGACGGCGCATAGAGCGCCCAAATCGACATGACGTGATGCCCCTCGGGAGCCATCCCCGGATCATAGATGGTCGGCACCTGCACCTCCATGACCGGAGCCCGGGCGGGCAAACCCCGCTTCGCGTCGGCCCACGCCTGGGTGAAATAGCCAATCGACGGACAGATTTTGACTTCGGCAAGGAAACGTGGATCAAAAGAGGGTGAGCCATCATCGAAGTACGTGGAAAAATCAGGCACGTCACGGAGCGCCGCGTGAAACTTGAAGTACGCGGCTTCCGTCCTCAGCGATTTGATCCGGAGGACGAATTTCGAGTCGAGATGCCGCGCGTCAATGAGCTTGAGAAAGGTACGTTTGGGGTCGGCGTTCGAGATCACAATTCGGCAGCGCATTTGTGTCCCATCCGCCAGTGCGACACCAATAACCTTGCCGTTTTCCACGAGGATGTGCTCGACTTGCGTGCCTGTTTGCAATATCGCACCACTCTCGCGGGCTGCTGCGGCAAGCGCCTGCGTGATGCCGCCCATGCCACCCTTTACCAGTCCGACATTCTCCGGTTTGCTGAAGATCGTGCACTTGATGTACGCGTAAACCCACGCGCTTCCGGGCGCGGTCGGATCACCGACATCGTGCGCGTGGATGAAGGCTGCCCGCACGGGCTCGGATTCGAAGTATTCGCAAACCAAATCCTTCATGCTGGCCAGGAGCAGGCGTTCGAAGAACTCCTCGTCGTTTGTGCCGCTCAAACGATCGGCAATTTCGGCCACGGTCGGAGGCGTCGTCAGGAAATAGGGATAAATGATGCCTGCGGCCCGTTTCCAAAACGCGATCCACTTCGGATAATTCATTGCATCGCGCTTTGAAAAGCGAGTGATCTCCTCCTGAGTCTGCTCGACATCATTCCAAAGCAACAAACGGCGACCATCCGGCAATGGCAGGAACCGCCAGGGATCAATGGGACAAACCTCGAAACCGCGTTTCCGCAGCTCCAGGTCTTCGATAACTTTGTTCTGAAGCAGATAGCAGAGATACGAACAGGCCGAGAAACGATAACCGGGAAACAATTCCTCCGTCACGCACGCGCCACCCAGGACATCGCGCCGTTCGAGTACCAGTGTCTTTAATCCGGCGCGCGCCAGATAGGCGGCGCAAACGAGACCGTTGTGTCCACCACCCAGAATGATGATGTCGTAATCAGTCTCTGACATAACTCGCTCGTCTCCCCAGAAACCCGCGTTTTCCTGCTGTTCGACAAAAACAATCAAGAGGGCAACACGCGTTCTGAATTAAACGCGTATTCTCAAACACTGAATGTCTCCCGACTTTAGCCAAGCGCGGAACGCATCGCGGCAAACAAATCCCTTCCGGCCTCGGCGGCCACCGGAGCCTTGACCCTCTCGCCGGCATCTTCAACCAGGTCGGCGGGCAGTTCCTTCAAAAAGGGGGAGGGATGGCACGGCATAATCTGGCCGTATTTTTTCCGGCCGGCGCAATGGCTCAGAGTCAGAGTCCGCATCGCGCGTGTCAGGGCCACATAAAACAGCCTGCGTTCCTCGTCGAGGGTGCCTTCAACCTTCGAACGCGAATGCGGCAACAGGCCGTCCTCCAGGCCGACGATGTAAACGTGCGGGAACTCCAGGCCCTTGCAACTGTGCATCGTGATCAACGTCACCTCGTCGCCGGTGCGTTCCTTTTCATCTTCGTGATCATTGTCCAGCGCGAGTTCCTCAAGGAATGCCTGCAGCCTGTCCACTGCCGAGCGAGCGGACGCGTTGCTGGCGTCCTCCTCGGCGGCGACATTGTCCATCGAGGCGATCAAGTCCTGGAGGTTCCGCACCTTGTTTTGTGCGGCCTCTGCATCCTTTTCCGAACGGCGGAGTTCCTCCATGTAGCCGATTTCTCCCACGAAGTTCCGTGCCCAGTTTTGCAGCGTGCCCGCGTCTCGTGAAAACATCTCTCCGGCCAGCCGCGCCCGCGTCCGTTCGATCAACCCGACAAATGACCCGATGCTCTCGCGCGTCCTCGCCGCGAACCCGGCCTGAACGGTGGGATTCTTCATCGCGGCGAAGGCGGAACATTTTTGCTCCAGGCTTGCCGCCAGCAATCGTTCCATTGTCACATCGCTCAGACCGCGCGATGGCACGTTGGCGATGCGCACAAGGCTCACGTCGTCATTCGGGTTGAGGAGGACCTTGAGGTAAGCGAGAAAGTCCTTCACCTCACGCCGGTCGAAAAAACTTTGTCCTCCAACAAGGTGATAACGGACGCCCGCCTGGCGCAGCGCCGTTTCCAGAGGGCGCGATTGCTGGTTCGTCCGGAACAGAATCGCCTGGTCGCGCCACGGAACACGGCGTGACTGCCGAAGGAATTCAATTTCCTCAACAATGGTCCGCGCTTCCTCTTCTTCGCTTGCGAACGCATGCAACGTTATCCTGTCGCCCTGGCCCTTCGCTGACCAGAGCTGTTTGGAACGGCGACGCGCGTTGTTTTTGATCACCGCGTTGGCCGCGGTGAGAATCGTGGTCGTCGAGCGATAGTTCTGTTCCAGTTTGACAACCTTCACCCCGGGAAAATGCTTTTCCATGTCGAGCAGGTTGGCGATCTCCGCGCCGCGCCAGCCATATATGCTCTGGTCATCGTCGCCCACCACGCACAGATTGTGATGTTCCTGCGTGAGCGCCTGGACGAGTTGGAACTGCGCGGCATTCGTGTCCTGATACTCGTCCACCATCACGTAGCGGTATCTGGCCCGGCAGGCGGCAAGCGCGCCGGGATGTTCCTTGAACAATCGCAGCGTCAGCAGGATGAGATCGTCGAAATCGACCGCATTGGAGGCGCGCAGCGCCGATTCGTAACGCGAGCGGACGTGTTCCGCCATTGCCGAGACGCTGGCGTCGTGAAACGCTGCAGTCTTCGACCCTCCGTTCCGGTACCGGCTCAACAGACCGAGAATGGCGGCCGGATCGGTCTTCTCCCCCTTAGCGGAGATGTGGCTGAGTATCTTTCTAATCGCGGCAAGCTGCTCGGACTCGTCGTAGATGACAAAGTTCCGCTTGTACCCCAGTTTTTCAATGTGCTGGCGCAGAATACGGACGCACAGGGAGTGGAACGTGCAAAGTGTGGGATGCGCATCGCTGTGGCTCCGTGATCCGGCTTCCGCGGTCCGGCGTCGCGGAACGAGTTGGTGGACGCGTTCCCTCATTTCGCGGGCCGCCTTGTTGGTAAATGTCACGGCGAGGATACTTCCCGGCGAGACGCCTTTTTCCATCAGGTACGCGATGCGGCAGGTGATGACGCGCGTTTTGCCCGTGCCAGCGCCGGCGAGGATCAACACCGGCCCCCGGACCGTCTCAACAGCCAGACGTTGCTGCGGATTCAGCGAATCGAGATTCAACATCGGCCCGCGAGTGTAGTCCTCAACGGGCCGGGGGCAAGTGGAAGTGACGAAAAAAGGACGAAAGCGACGCCGGAAAATCAACTCTCTCGCGTTTCGATTCGCTTCAAATCCTCGGCCATGAACCGTGCGACGTCCTTGAACTTCGGAATGTTCGCCGGGTTGATCTTCATCAACGTCTCGTGAGCTTCGAGACAGGTGCGCGTGGTCTCCGCTTTCCCCGAACCTCCTTCATGCCGCTGCAATTCACGACACTTTTCAGAAAGCGGGTCTTCGCCCCGCACGATGCAGAACAGATGCGTCACGCCAAGATTGTCCAACAGATCCAGTATGCGAGAGTTGGCGTTCAGCAGGGTGACGGTCGCCGTTTCGCCTGGCGTTTCGGAAAGTTTCAATCCGAAACCGGCTAGAATGCCGAGAAACGTGCTGTCGATGATCGGGCATTCGCCAAGGTCCAGCACGAACTTGCGGCAGCCGCGGTCGCGCAATTCATAGACGAGGGTCTTGAAATCGACACTGCAATTAAAACTGGCCCGCCCCGAGATTTTCACGAGCGCCACCTGCTCTGCCACTGCCACCTGCAAGATTGGGGATGCCGCGCCCATAAACTGATTCATTCAGACTGAACTTACGCTCCGGTGCGAGCCACGGTCAAGCGGCGCGCCGGCCTGATGGTTCGCCGCCGCCGGCTACGATCTGCACGAGTGTGCGCTGCAACACCATCGCTTCATCCTGGCTGCTAAAGACGAGTTGCTGATTGCATTTGAGCAACAGGTCCATCGCGCGCACGAGCTCCGCCAGAGAATACCGCCCCGCCTGCGGGAGCGCCTTGAATAAGACATAAGGATTCATCGCCAGAGGGTTGAACCGCTTGTCCTCCGGCAGTTCTTCCCGCGGAACGCGCTCCAGGCGGGCTTTGAAACGGTTGAAGTCCGTGTCTGGCTTCAGCCAGCCTTCCCGCAACATCTCTTTCAAAAAAATCATCGCGCGCACTTTGGTGATGAGACCATAAAGCAGTCCTATTTCCGACTTCTGTCGGTCAAACTTCATTTCCCAAAGTTCCTCGTCAAGGCAGCGCAGCAATCGCGGCAGATCACGGTCGCCGAGGGCGTCGCCCAGGGCGAACGCGCGCGCCTGTTTGTTGCGTGTCACCACGGCGGCAACGTCGCCCGCCTTGATGTCCGTGCGTGCGCCGACAAACGTCGCCAGTTTTTCAACCTCGTTGCTCAGCTGGCGGACGTTCGGACCGACGTTTACGACCAATTCTGACAGCGCTTCATCAGAAATCCCCCTGCCCAACGCCTTGAGCTGGCGCCGCGCGAGGGCCTCCGCTTGGGCGGCCCAATCACGGTCCTCGACCGACAAGCCGGCGTGGTTCTCGACAGATCCGATCTTTTCCAGGGCCTTAAAAAACGTCTTGCGCTTGTCCACTCTGGCCGCGCTCACAAGGAGACGCACGTTGCCCCACGGAAATTCCTTCAGTTCCCCCGCGAGTTCCGCGAGCGATTCCGTGACGGCCTGCGCGCCTGCCGTGCGTTCGTCACCGAGGAAATTGCAGTTCCGGAACCAGATCGCCTTGCCAGTGCCGAAAAACGGCAGGGTCTGCAAGGCCTCGCGCAGTTTGCCGAGTGATTTCAGCGCTTCCGCGCTGTTGCTCACGGCAGCGTCGATGATTTCGTGATCAGTGCCGCCCAGTTCGGCGCACCATTGCTGGTAGATTTCCCCGGCTCTCTGTTTGATGGAGAACTCGTCATCGCCCCACACAAGGGCCACCGCCTCAGACGGTCTGACGGCCGCGGCAGGCATCAAGCCTCGGCCTCACCGCCGCCTTCGTTGATGCTTTCCAGCAGCGCGGACATGTCTTCGACCTGCTCGAACAGGGAAGAGGAAACGTAGATGGGCTTTTTGAGGGCGGTGGCCAAAGCAATGCAATCACTGGGTCGCGCGTCAATTTCAACTATTTTGCGGCCCAACTCGTTCTGTTGTTGCAAAATCAACCGGGCAAAGTAGGTCGAATTCTTCAACTCGGTGATGATGACGCGTTCGGCCGTGATGTTGAACCCGGAAAAGATGCTGGCGATCAGATCATGGGTCAGCGGCCGTTCCTTGGGCGTGTTGCGCAGGAAATCACTGATCGTCCGGCCCATTGTCGGTTCGACCTGGATGACAAAGACCTTCTCGTCATTGCCGACAAAAATCGCGCAGCTGCTGGCCGTCGGGAGAATCCCCCTGATTTCTACAGGCACAACATCTTTCTTCATACGCTCAGTCTATGTGAGGACTGCCAAAAAACAAGCCCGCTCTCCCACAGGGAGGCGCCGAATGGCGCGACAGGATTCCGGCAACGCGCTGGATCCTCACGGCGGAGTGGACGCGCGATTTGTTCGTTGCCAAGCCGGGACGGCGTCGCGCACCATGCGGCCATGAGTTTCAGGAAAAAAATCCTTTCGCTCGACGCCCTCCCGGCCTGGAGAAATGCGCTCCGCGCCAGCGGGAAAACGCTGGTGGCCACGAACGGCTGCTTCGATATTCTCCACGCCGGTCATGTGACCTATCTCGAGGCCGCGCGTGAACACGGCAGCGCTTTGTTGGTGGGCGTGAACGGTGATGCCTCTGTGCGCCAGCTCAAGGGCGAAGGACGTCCCGTGAACACTGAAGACGACAGGGCGGCCGTGCTGGCGGCGTTACAGGCCGTGGATGCCGTGTGCATCTTCCCCGAAACCCGCGCGACTCGTTTCCTTTCGCTGGCGCGGCCGGAAGTGTACGTCAAAGGCGGTGATTTCACCGTCGAGGAGTTACCCAAGGAGGAACGCGACGTCGTCGCGGGCTTTGGCGGAAAAATCGTCACCGTCGGTTTCGTGCCCGGCAAATCAACGACCGCCCTTCTGGGAAAAGTCGCGAAGATTTAAGCGCACCGAAGCGCCTTCTCTGGTTGACGCGATGAATTTCTTTCGCTCGCGCGGGCTGTCTTCCGGTTGCGCGGGATTCCGCTTGCCTCAGTAATCGGAGGCCGACATTATCTGACATGGCAGTCAAGCAAGAGACCAACCGTGTTGACGCCGAGTTCTATCAGCCGGCGGACTCTTTTTTCGCCGCTCACCGCAACCTGGCCCTCACCTACGACGACGTCACGCTGGCGACGCTTTATTCCGAGATTCTCCCCCGGGACACCCAACTCGACACCCGGCTGGCCGAAGGACTGGATCTTAACATTCCCGTCATCTCGGCTGACATGGACACGGTCACCGAGGCGCGCATGGCCATCGCAATGGCCTTAAATGGCGGACTGGGTCTCATCCACTACAACATGCCGGAGAAGCAACAGCTTTCCGAGTTGAGCCGGGTGAAAAACCACGTGCATGGCCTGATCCAGGACCCGATCAAAGTTGCGCCTGAACTGCTCATCGGCGAAGTGCTGGAAATGATTGAAAAGCGCAAGTTCGCCTTCGGCACGTTCCCGGTCGTGGACACCGACGGACGATTGGTTGGCCTGTTGTCCGGCCACGTCGTCAAACCGCGCTATGCCAAACGAAAAGTGTCCGAGGCCCTCACGCCGCGCAGTCAGGTTCACACGATCAAGAAACAGGAACTGGGCACCAACCCGATTGCCCGAGCAGACAAGTTTTTCACGGACCATCCGGGGATTCACAAGTTGCTGGTGGTGGATGAAGAGGACCGCTTGCGCGGATTGTTCACGATGAGCGACGTGGAACGCATCACCCAGGAGCGCAACGCACAGTTCAAGCCGGCACGCGATTCAAGTTTCCGCCTTATTTGCGGTGCCGCGCTGTCCGCCACGCGCAATGCGTTTGGCGATCTTGATCGCGAACGAATTCTGAACCACGTCGGCGCGCTGGTCGAACGCGGCGTGGATGTCGTGGCCGTTTCGACCGCGCACGGATTCAGCAAGGGGGTGGGCGAAACAGTCAGGATGCTCCGGGACGCGTTTCCACGTCTGCCGATCATCGCAGGCAACGTTTCGAGCGCGGCCGGGGCCGGATACCTCGCCGATTGCGGCGCGAACGCGATCAAAGTCGGTCAGGGACCGGGATCAATCTGCACCACTCGTATCGTCGCGGGTGTTGGCATTCCGCAACTCACCGCCGTTTACACCTGTTCGTGCGCCGCGCGGGAAAAAGGCGTGAGTGTCATCGCGGATGGCGGCATCACGAAGTCTGGAGACATTGTCAAGGCCTTGACGCTCGCCCACGCAGTGATCTGCGGCGGCCTGTTCGCGGGCTGCCCGGAAGCGCCGGGACAGATGATGGAGATCGGCGGCAAGTTGTACAAGCAATATCGCGGCATGGGAAGCTTTGCAGCCATGAAAAGCGGGTCGGCCGCGCGTTACGGTCATTCGACCAACAGTACGCAAAAGGTCGCGCCCGAAGGTGTGGAGGCGCTCAAGGAGGTTTCCCCCTCGCTTGACCTGGTCCTCACCCAGTTGATCGGCGGAATCCAGTCCGGCATGGGCTACCTCGGCGCGGCCAATCTCAGCCAGCTTCGGGAGAAAGCCCGCTATATCCGGGTCAGTCCCGCCGGGATGCGCGAGGCCGCGCCGCACGACGTCGTCGAGGTCAAGACCGGGAATTGAAGACGGTGATCGGGCCTTCGGCGATGGGATTCGGAACGGGCGCGTCTCGAAAATTCCCCGCTTCGCGACTGCATCGCTTCCTTCCTGATTCAGAACTTGAACATCTTGTTCACCGTTCCACATTGCGGACACCGCGATCGGTCCACATCGGCATCATCCGTATAAACGAAAGCGCACTTTTCGCATCGAAATATTTTGTCCTCGCTGGAGGTAGGTTCAAAACGTCTGCGGCGAAACTCGTAATACACGGCCACAGCGCCCAGGGCTCCGAGCAGCAGCAGCACGTAAAGGAACAACTGTTTGTCGGGTGTCATGGAGCGGCGCCGGCGACCGGATTGTTCGTGGCTGGCATTTCCGACGTGAGCCACTGGAAAACTATTTTGCCCCAGTTGAGCGTGACCGGAGCACCGGATAAAACCGTGTCAGTTTTCGCGATTGGTTTGAAGCGGATGGCCCTTGCCAGATCGAGGGCCGTTTGATCCGCCATTTTAGAACCGCTGCTGCTGAAAACCGTGGCCGAAAACACGAAGCCCGACGGTTTCACGCTCACCTCAACTACCGTGGCCGCCAGAATGTCGGTGTGCCGGATCACCGGCACATCCGGCGCACTGGTGATGGCGCGTCCGGCGAGGCCGTCTGCGAGCCGAATTGCGGACCTGGCGGGCAACGGCGTCGGGGACGCCATCACTTCGCTGAGCCGCGGCGCCGGCTTTTCCGAGAGGACAGTCGCGCTGACGACGTTGGTATCGACAAATTCGGCGAAGGCAGTCCCCAACTCGTCCACCGGCAAAGCGAAAAAACGGGCCGGCTCCGTCCAATCTTCTGAACGATGTCGAAAGGTCGGCACCTTCATCCATGCGCCGCCCGAAAAACCGCGTGCGTGAGGCAGAGCAAACAAGGTTGGATCGTCCAGGTCGAGCAGTTCGGCCAACGGAGTCCCGGCGGGTGCGTCCGCAACAAGGCTGAAAGCAGTGGTTGTTCCCGGTTGGCGCGTCGCCACGGTGCTCCGTTCAGACGACCAAAAGATTACGGCCAACTGCGTGACGATGACGAGGAAAACCGCGCTCCATACGCGTCCGCGCGACCACACCGCCGGTTCTGGCGTGGCCGCGTTCATCGAACGGAATTCGTCCGCACTGGCATGACCGGCGGACTCGTCGCAAAAATGGCATCCTTCAGCCCGGCTTCGCGCGCCAGTTTCGCCAGATGAACGATCGTTTCGTAAGGGACAGACTTGTCCGCCATCAGAACAAGGGTCAGCGGCGTTTTAGTCTCGGTTGCAACCTTGCGCAGTTGGATCTGCAAATCAGCTTCTTTGATGATCTGGTTGCGGTAATAGAGGCGTCGGCTCGTATCCACGGCGACTGTGACTATCGGACCGGTTACGCCCGGCTGATCGGCCGCCTCCGGAAGTCGGACGGCAATCCCGGGCAGGAAGACGAGCGAAGAATTGAGCAACAAAAAAATCGCAACCAGGAACAGCACGCCGACAAACGGCGAGGCGTCAAGTTGTCCGCGAAAAATCCTGACGTTGCGCGGGTATTTCATTGTCCATTTTGATTCATCCCGCCCGTTACAATGTTCAAAATCTCCGTCGAAGCCTTTTCCATGTCGAGGACGATGCTGTTAACGCGGTTGACGAGGTAGTTGTAGCCGGCGTAGGTGGGAATCGCCACCGCCAGTCCCGCCGCCATACAAATCAGCGCCCCCCAGATTCCGCCCGCCAGATCGTTGGGCGTGGCGAAGGTCCCGGCTTCCTGCAGACGGCGGAACATCTCCATGAACCCCATGACCGTTCCCAACAACCCCATCAGCGGCGCGATCTGTGCAATCGTGGCGAGCAAATTCAATTTGTCTTCCAACCGGGGAACTTCGAGCAGTCCCGCCTCTTCCAGCGCGTCGCGGACTCCTTCCCGGCCACGGTCGCGATTCAGGATCGCTGTTTTCACAAGTCGAGCAACCGGCCCGGGCGTGGCGTCGCATATCGAAAGCGCCTCCACGACGTTCTCCCGCTTCAATACGTTTCGTACACCGTTGAGAAATTCCGACGAATTGATTTGCGCCCGGTGATAATGCAGGAGGCGCTCGACAAATACGACGATGACGACGGCGCTCATCACCAGTAACAGCCAGGTCATGGGTCCGCCGTGTTCCAGCAGGATCGGCAACATTCAGTTTTTATAGGCTTCAAACCGCAAAGTTCAAAGGTCAAAGTTGCCGGACCATCCCTCACCCTTCGCACGTCGCAGTCTCCGGTGACGCAACGCGGGTGGGAGCAGCCAACTTTCTGGCTTGCTTCCGTGCATGAGTCCCGAAATCGTTGACGCATGGAAACGCCCGACCAACTTCGCGAATTGTTCCGGATGCAGAAAATGTTGAATGAGCGCATCGGAGTCAAAACCGATGGTATGAGCGACGAAGACAAGACCAAATGGATACTCAACTATTGCCGCGCCCTGACACAGGAAATCGCCGAGCTGACCGACAGTGTTCCGTGGAAATGGTGGGCCAAATACCAGAAGTTCGACGCGCAAAACGCGCGCGTCGAGGTCGTGGACCTGTTTCACTTTCTCATCAGCCTCGCGCAAGTGCTGGGCATGAGCGCCGACGATGTCTTCAACGCCTACTTGAAAAAGAACGAAGTAAACTTCAAGCGGCAGGAGAGCGGTTACATCACAAAGGATGAGCACGACTCGAAGCACATTTGAACTTCGTCGCCCGGCACCGGGCCGCCGAAATGGAGCACCTCGCGCGATCGCCAGTGGCCGGAGAAATCGCGTGGAAAACTGGCATTCCGTGTCCGGTTTCGCACGGGAGAACACAAGTCGAAATACTCCAGACTCCGGATTCTTCAGTGAGTCCCGGCATTTCTTTGGCCATGCCGACGCACGGGCCCGCGGTGCCCGACGTGTCCAACATCGGCATCGACCCGTTTCACACCGCGGGGCCGTCCTCCGTGATTAAGCGCAAAACATTTGAGCCCCCTCCGGGGCAGTGGCGCAAAGAAGTCGAACGCGTCCTGATCACCGAGGAACAGATCGCGCGGCGCGTGCGACAACTCACGCGACGGCTCGAGACCGATTTTGCCGGGCGCGACCTCGTTATTGTTTCACTGCTCAACGGCACAGTCCTCTTCCTCGCCGATCTGATCCGTCACCTGTCGTTGCCTCTCCGCCTCGATTTCATCGGCGTTTCCAGTTACGGCGCAAATACGGTCCCGGGTCAACTGGTGTTTACCAAGGAACTGCGGATCGATGTGCGCGGACGCGATGTGCTGCTCGTGGACGACATTCTCGACACCGGCAAAACCCTCAAACGCGTGCTCACCAAACTGCGCGCGTTGAAGCCGCGTCGCGTCAGGGTTTGCGTGTTGCTGGAGAAAAGGGCGCGCCGTGTCGCGAAAATCCGCGTTGATTATGTCGGGTTCCGTATTCCGGATTTGTTCGTGGTCGGGTATGGGCTTGATTTTGCGGAGCGCTACCGGAACCTGTCCTTCGTAGGCGTGTTACGACCGCAGTACCGGCAAGGGAGCTGACGTGCGGATTGTTGTCCATTTTTATTCGTATTTCAAAGAGTTGACGGGTTGCGTCGAAACGACCGAGGCGTTGCCGCCCGGGAGCAGCATCGCTGATTTGATGACGCTGCTCATCCGGCGCTTTCCCAAACTGGGTCCCATGCAAAACTCGACGCTGATTGCCGTTGGCGTGGATTATCAGGGTCGCGGATACTTGTTGAAGGAAGGCGACGAAGTTTCACTCTTTCCGCCGGTGCAGGGCGGATGAAGCACGCGCGCGGAACAGAATGCGGAGTAGATGAAAAGACGTTTGACCATCACCACTGAGCCGATCGACGAATCCGCACTGCTCGCAAGGCGCGAAATGTCGGGCGGCATGGGCGCGGTGGTTTACTTTCTGGGGGTTGTTCGCGGTGTGGAGGACGACAAACGCATCAGCGCCATCGAATACGAGTCGTTCGAACGCATGGTGGAGCACCAGTTCGACCTGCTGTTCGGCGAAATGGAACGAAGGTGGCCGATTGAATCGGTCCGGCTCGTGCATCGAATTGGCGTGGTCAAAGTGAACGAGCCGTCACTCTGGGTGGAGTTGGTCGCGCCCCACCGCGCCGAGGCGTTCGCCGCCTGTCAGTGGCTCATTGATGAAATGAAACGCGTGGTTCCCATCTGGAAGAAACCGCTCCGTTGACCGTTGGTTGTCCGCGAAGCGCGATGCCACCCGTGCCGTTCCCGCGGCGCGCTCAAATTCTTTGACCCGTCACGCAACTTTCTCTAGTTTCGCTTGTATAACAGGCTGTTGTTAGAACGGATCAGAGATGCCATTTACGTCCATTAAGAGCCTCTTCGCCCGGGCCGCGCTGGCTTCGCCGGACAAGTTCGACGAGTGGCTCAAGGCCTGGAGGATCGCCGCCGGGAGCGGTTCGCAGGAGCCGCTGCTGGTCTTTTTCAGTCGCGAAAGCGGCATGTCCGAGGAACAGTTTTTGCACCAATTGGGCCAGGCTCTCGGATGGCCCTGCCTGGACCTGCCGAAGCTCGCGGTCCCGCCGGAAACACGGCAGAAAATCTCCACCAAGGTCGCGTTCCAGTACTTTGCCCTCCCGACGCAGTTCGAAAACGGCTCGCTGCAGGTCGCGGTCAGCAATCCATTTGATACTGCGATGTTGAATGCCGTGCAGTTCGACGCCCAGTGCCCGGTGCAGTTCGCGCTTGCGCCGCGCAACGAAATCGAAAAGGCGCTCAAGAAATATTACGGCGTCGGCGCCGAGACGCTCGACGAGATGGCGGAGGACGAGCCGATCGAACTGCTGGTTGCCGAGGACAAGGAAATCACCGAGGGCGACCAGGAAGCCAGTGTAATCAAATTTGTCAATCAGATCATCTGGGAAGCCTACAAGGACCGGTCCACGGACATCCATTTCGAGCCGGCGGAGGACGAACTGCGCATCCGGTACCGCATCGACGGCATTCTCCACCAGACGCCGATGCCGCCTCAGCTCAAGCGGTTTCAGGCG
>DATNDF010000319.1 GCA_035607015.1 Candidatus Angelobacter sp.
TGCGCGAACACCTTCAAAAGCATCTGCCTGATTACATGTTGCCATCCGCGTTTGTTTTTCTGGAAAAACTACCGCTGACCCCGAACGGCAAAGTGGATCGGCGCGTCCTCCCCGCGCCGGACACGACGCGAACCGCCTTGCGAAACGAATTTGTCGCACCCCGGGACGATGTGGAAGGCAAATTGGCCGCCCTTTGGGAGAACATCCTCGAGGTCCAGCCGGTCGGCATCCGCGACAACTTCTTCGAGCTGGGCGGACATTCACTTCTGGGAGTGCGGCTGTTCGCGCGCATGGAGAAGGATTTCGCCAGAAAACTTCCCATTGCCACGCTGTTCCAGGCACCAACGGTCGAACAACTGGCGGCCCTGTTGCGCGAAGAAAAGGAGCGAACGACCTGTTCGTCCCTGGTGGCCATCCAGCCCAGGGGAACACGTCCGCCCATATTCTTCATGCACGGCGCCGGCGGCGGCAACCTCTGGACCTACGCGAACCTCGCGCCATATCTTGGCACTGACCAGCCGGTTTATGGACTGGAATCGCGGGGCATGCGCGGACTCGAAGAGTTCACCCGCATCGAAGACATGGCGGCGCATTACATTGAGGAAATCCGCACGGTCCAGCCCGGCGGACCCTATTATTTGGGCGGCTATTGCTTCGGAGGCAATGTGGCCTATGAAATCGCGCGGCAACTCCATGGGCAGGGGGAACAAATCGCCCTGCTGGCCCTCATGGAAAGCGCGCCCCCCAATTCCGGCGAGTGCATCCAGTGGTGGCACCCCGGTTTTCTGGCGAAGTTCGCGGTAAATGCGGTTTACTGGCTCAACGATTTCGTTCATCAGGAGCCAGCCGACCGGCAAAGCTTCGTGCGTCGCAAATTCCGCGCGCTCGGGAAAAGGATGCGACGCTGGTTCTGGCGTGACGACCCTGACGCAGGGGCGGTTGATCTCGACGAAATCATTGACGCGGCTCAATTCCCCGAACTCGAACTGAGGTTATGGGAAATCCACCTGCGCGCCATTCGCGACTATGTGCCGCAACCGTACACAGGCCGGGTGACGCTTTTCCGCACCCGCACCCAGCCGTTTCTCTGCTCGTTCGACCCGTTGTACGGGTGGAGTGAACTGGCCGCCGGCGGTGTCGAAGCCATTGCGATCCCCGGTTCCCACGAAAAAATCTTCGTCGAACCGCAAGTGCGCGCGTTGGCGGCGAAATTGAAGGCGTGTCTGAACGACGCGCAATCGAAAACGACCCGCCCAGATCAACCATGACGTCCGGAAACGAAATCACTTTGCAACGACCGGAATCATCCGACGGCGGAACCGGGCTGCCTCCAAACCGCATGCAGCCGGCCCGGGATGTCTCGGCACAGCAGAGCGAACGCCCGGCAATCTCCCGCCACGAGCGTCGGCGCGAGTTTCCGCTTTCCTGTGCCCAAAAGCGGCTTTGGTTTCTGGACCGTCTGGAGCCCGGCATTGCGGTTGATAACCTGTGCCGGGCCGTGCGGCTGACCGGTTCGCTTCAGGTTCCGGCTTTGGAACGGGGCCTGAATGAAATCATCCGCCGCCACGAAATTCTGCGGACGAACTTCTTCGACCACGAAGGGAATCCCGTCCAGGTGATTGCTGAAGGCCGGATATTGAAATTGCCGGTCCTCGATTTGAGCGACCATCCCGGCGACCGGCGCGAAGAGGAATTGCAGCGAATTCTTGAGGAAGAGGCGCAAAGACCTTTCAACCTCTCGGACGATCCGCTTTTGCGCGCGTTGCTGGTCCGGCTCGAAGCCGCCGAGCATGTGCTGCTGGTCACCCTGCATCACATCGTTTCCGACGGACGTTCGCTCGACATTTTCTTGCTGGAGATGGAGGTGCTCTACGAATCCTTCCAAACCGGAAAACCGGCACCGCTGCCCGAACTGCCCGTTCAATACGGCGACTTCGCGTTGTGGGAACAGGACTGGCTCGAAAGCGAGCCGTTGCGACGACAGTTGGCTCACTGGAAAAGGAAGTTGATCGGCGTCCTTCCGACTCTGGAATTGCCGACTGACCGGCCGCGTCCCGCGGTGCAGAGTTTGCGTGGCGGGTCCGAGACTTTGCAGCTTTCGCAAACACTGATCCAGGCGCTTAAAAACCTGGGGACTGCCGAAAACGCATCGCTGTTCATGACGTTGCTGACGGCGTTCCTGGCCTTGCTGCACCGTTACACCGGCCAGGAGGACATTCTGGTGGGCTCGCTCGTTGCGGGACGAAACCACCCAAAACTGGAGACGCTGATTGGCTGTTTCGGCAACAGACTGGTATTCCGGGGGAATTCTGCCGGGAACCCCACATTCCGCAAACTGCTCCAGCGGACGCGCGATATGGCGTTGGAGGCGTTTGCGCATTGCGGTTTGCCGTTCGAAAAACTGGTGGAAGAACTGCAGCCGGAGCGGACACTGAGCCGTAATCCATTCTTTCAGGTGATTTTCGAGTCGCAGAACGCGCCGATGCCGACGATGCAATGGGCGGAGCTGAAGGTGCAGCCGATTGAAGTGAACACCGGTTTGGCCAGATTCGATTTGAACCTGATCCTGACAGAGACGCCGCCGGGAATGCGGGCCACGCTGAAATACAACGCCGACCTGTTCAGGCGCAGCACCATGTCGCGGCTGCTCGGCCACTTTCAGACGATCCTGGAAGGCGCCGCTGCCGACCCGGACCAGAATCTTTCAGAACTGCCGCTGCTGACGCCGTCCGAACGCAGACAACTCCTCAACGAATGGAATGAGACGGCGGTTGCCTATCCGAGGGAAGCCTGCATCCACGAACTTTTCCAGGCACAGGCAGAACGGACTCCCTCGGCCACCGCGCTGGTCTGGGGAGAAGACCGCGTCACCTATCAGGAACTGGATGGCCGGGCCAATCAGTTGGCCGACCGTTTGCGGAAACTGGGCGTGGGACCGGAAACGCTCGTGGGTGTCTGCATCGGCCGCACGCCAGCGATGGTTGTGGGTCTGCTCGCCATTCTCAAAGCCGGCGGTGCGTATGTGCCGTTGGACCCGGCCTATCCCAGGGAACGACTGGCTTTCATTCTACGGGACGCCCGCGCCCCGGTGTTGCTGCTGACGCAGGATTCGCCACGTGCCGATTTGCAGTTCGAACTCCCCGGTTTGAAAGTTGTCAGCCTGGCCGCGGCGGGACCGGAACCGTGCGATGCGGAAGCCGCGTCCAGCCCGCCACGTTCCGGTGTCGCTGCTTCCAATCTGGCCTACGTGATCTATACCTCCGGCTCGACCGGCCGGCCAAAGGGCGTCGCCATCCAACATCGCAGCGCGGTCGCCTTCATCCATTGGGCTCAACACACTTTCACGCGCGACGAATTATGCGGCGTGCTGGCCTCCACCTCCATCTGCTTCGATTTGTCCGTGTTCGAGTTGTTTGTTCCATTGAGTTGTGGAGGAACGGTGATCCTGTCCGACAACGCGCTGGAGTACGTCGGCCTTCCCGCGCGCCGCGAGGTAACATTGCTCAACACCGTCCCTTCCGCGATCGCGGAGTTGTTGACGTTGCGCGCCGTGTCCGAATCCGTGCGAACCATCAACCTTGCCGGCGAACCGCTGTCGGCCCGGCTCGTACAACAACTCTACGGCCTTGGCACCGTTCAAAAGGTCCATGACCTCTACGGCCCGACCGAGGATACGACCTACTCGACGTTTGCCCTGCGCAAGCCCGATCGGCCCGCAACCATCGGGCGTCCGATTGCCAACACCCAGGTTTACATCGTGGACAGTCGGCTACAACCAGTGCCGGTCGGCGTGCCCGGCGAGCTGTGCCTGGGCGGCGAAGGACTGGCGCGTGGTTACCTGAATCGGCCGGCACTTACCGCCGAAAAATTTGTTCCCAATCCTTTCGGTATCGGGTGCGGCGGGCGCCTTTACCGGACCGGCGATCTGGCGCGCTACCTTCCTGACGGCAACATCGAGTTCCTCGGGCGCATGGATCGCCAGGTCAAAATACGCGGATTCCGGGTTGAACTGACTGGAGTCCAATCTGTGTTGAGTCAACACCCGGCAGTGAAGGATGTCATCGTCATCGCTCGCGAACACCAGCCCGGCGAAAAACAACTGGTCGCCTACCTGGTGGCCGCGCGCGAACCGGCGCCGTCACCGGTCGAGTTGCGACAGTATCTCCAGCAGAAGCTTCCCAACTACATGATCCCCTCGGTCTTCGTGACACTGGACAAACTGCCCTTGACACCTAATGGCAAGGTGGATTGGCACGCGCTCCCCGATCCAGGCACAACGCGGGAAACGACGGAAACAGATTTCATCGCTCCCCGCGACGCATTGGAAATCCAATTGGCTGCAATCTGGGAAAACGTGCTGAATATCCGGCCGGTGGGTGTCCACGACGATTTTTTTGAGTTGGGCGGACATTCCCTGCTCGCCGTGCGGCTGTTCACCCAAATCGAGAAACGACTGGGACCAAAGCTGCCGCTCTCGGTGCTTTTCCAGGGGCCGACATTGGAACAACTGGCGCAAATCATCAGCACCGAATCGTGGTCGGCTCCGGGCGCGTCACTCGTGAAGATTCAACCGCATGGCTCGCGAGCGCCGATGTTTTGGTTGCACACGCTGGGTGGCGGAGGTGGCGGCGGGCTCTTCGCCTATCGAAAGGTCGCCGAGCTTTTGGGCCCCGACCAGCCTTCCTACGGACTGGTTACACCGCCGGAACCCTTCGCCCGCATCGAAGACATGGCGGCGCATTACATCCGGGAAATTCGCACCTTGCAACCGGACGGGCCGTATCATCTGGGTGGCTATTGTTTTGGCGGCGTGGTTGCGTTTGAGATGGCGCGGCAGCTCGAGGAACAGGGTATCCGGGTGGGATTGCTCGCTGCAATCGAACTCCCGCCACCCCGCGGCTACAAAAGAAGAGGGGTCGACAGCCAGTTGATCGGACATTTTTTACGGACATTGCCGGCCTGGACGAAATACCTTTTCGCGCAGGGGCGGAAAGAAACCGGCGCGCGAATCAGGCAGAAAACGCGAAATCTTCTTCGAAAAATCAAACGCCGGGTCTGGGGTTCGCCAGACCGGGGTGCGGTCGCGGAAATCCAGGCGCGGCTGGAGGAGATTATCGACTTCGCGCACTACCCTGAAGACTTCAAACGCTACGCCCGGACCCACTGGGAGGCACTCGAACGCTATTGCCCGAAAGCTTATCCGGGCCGCATCGCTCTTTTCCGTACA
>DATNDF010000320.1 GCA_035607015.1 Candidatus Angelobacter sp.
TTGAACCTTGGCGACGTGGACGCCGTGTGGGTGAACGACACTCTCGGCCAGCCGGGCAACAATTTCATGGCGTTTGACAACTATGCGGTTACGGCTGAACCATATCCTGTCCGTCTGGACGCTCTGCAGCGCGTCGCCAACGGAGCGTTTCTTCTGCGGCTGACCGGCGAGCCGGGGCGCCAGTATGCCATTGACGCGACCACGGATTTCGTTGACTGGTTCGCGTTGAAGACCAACAGCGCCGCAGCCGACGGCACGTTCGATTTTCTGGACGACACGGCAACGAACTTCAGCAGCAGTTTCTATCGCGCCCGGCTTGTGCCGTAAGGAAGTCCCCGCAGGCGGCGGAGAGCATCCGCGGGATCATTGACCCGGTCATTTGCCTCCCGATTTTTGACCGGTTCACGCGCCGGTGTTACCTTCAACCGGAGGCAGGTATGAAAAAGGCAAACAGTATCGGTTGCTATTTGATTCAGAGGCTCCGCGCGCACGGTCTGCGGCACGTCTTGGCATTCCCGGAGATTACGTTCTCGGTTTCTATGAGCAACTCGCGCACAGCGCGCTGCGGATCTTCAAACACATGCGACGAGCAGGGCGCCGGCTTCGCCGCCGACGCGTACGCACGCGTGCGCGGCCTTGGCGCTGTTTGCGTCACCTATTGCGTCGGCGGACTGAAAGTCGCCAACACGACGGCGGAGGCATTTGCGGAAAAGTCACCGGTCGTGGTCATCAGCGGAGCGCCTGGAATCAAGGAGCGTGAAAAGAATCCGCTCTTGCATCACAAGGTCCGCGAGTTCGATACCCAGAAACGGGTGTTCGAGCAACTGACGGTCGCTTCGACCGCTTTAAACGATCCACAGACCGCGTTTCACGAGATCGACGGCGTGTTGCATGCGGCCCTGCGCTTCAAGCGTCCTGTTTACAGGAAGAACAACTGGACCGGGCATTGAATTGCGCCAGGGGATTTACGGATGGGTTTTGCCTGCTGGATGTGCGATTGGGGCCGCTCGACCGGTCGCCGGCATTGCAGCGACTGGCCGAGCGGCTGGCCAAACGGCTCTGAAGCCGCGAAACCCCCGTTGCAGAAAAATGAGCGCCCGATTGGCCTCAGTTTTCTGCCCCCGCTTCTTTGGCGTCCGTACGGAAATCTTTTCCCGGTTCGAGTATGAAGGCGTTCCTTGCCGGTGGGTGTGAATGAAAACGCCAGCGATAATTGTGTTGAAAGCACCACGCGGCGATTTCATCGAGCTGGAAGCCCTCAAGAACCATTTTTCGGCCCGCTTTCATCGTCTCGATCACTTTCGATTGGACGGCTGCGGCTTCTCCGCAAAAGAGCAACTTCTCAACGAACACCCCGCTCGACTCCTCCAACAGGGCGATTTTTCGCGGGCCGGTGTCAGTCGACCGGCTGCCGGGTGTTGCCCTCCCAACAAGTGCGCTCTTAATGGGCACTATTGCCAGGTCCAGGAAGCCGGCGATACCCGAAATGCCGTTCTTAATAAACATGGCCGGATTCAAGCAATACCGGTGCCAGAAGTATGGGCTCTATTCTGACGGAGCGCGCCCTTGAAACGGAGCGCGTTTTTTGGCGCAACGGATGGGCGGGGAGGCTTTTTGTGCCTGATCTGGAGTCACGCAGGCGATTGCGAGCCCGTCGTTCAGGCGTAAAAAGGTTTGTCGCCTTTCAGGACGGGACAACGAGTCTGACAAAGAGAAGGGCCAAAACCACGGCCCCGGTTGTACCGGCTGGTGTTTGTGGGCCGCGTCAGACAAACATGCGCGGCTCTTGAAGGCAGGGCTGGAACGGCAACATGCCTGCCGGCCGTTATCGTTGTTTTGACCCAGTGTTCGGAGACGCTTAACTCAAGGACTCGGCGGACAAATCAAACCGCTCAAACAACCTGCCCATCCACCAGACGGCGAAGGCAGCTTCCGCTGCCATAACCATCGCGGCAAACGCGGCAGCAAGCGGTACGGCCGCTGTGATACTGATAAAGATTTTCATGGCGAAAAGCACCAGCGCGAACAGCGCGGCAGCCGGCACCAGTGCAAATGCAAAGATCAGCACCGAGCCCAGCATGAAGATCAGGCGCTGGCCCATGACCTCGATCCCGCCGCCACGCTCCCGACCGGTCTGCACCCAGGAGGGAAAAAGCAGCACTGACGCATTGGGAATGATCAATGAAATCAGATTCAGCGTTGGCGCGATGATGGCCGCCCCGACGCCGATCGAAAGACGACTCGCCAATGGGATCAGGCCACCGCCAGGAGTTTGTGAGAACGTCGTGGCAGCCAGTAAGAGGAGGCACCATTGCGCGCCGGTCAGAATCGCCGTCGGCGCGAGCAGTTCGCCCAGCACTATCTGCCAGCCGCGGAGCGGGTACATCTTCAGCACGTCCGCATTCACGAGGTCCTGGCGCAGGTCCTGACGCAGAATCGCGGGTCCGAGCAGCAGTGAATATCCCGCGAGGATGGCGGTAACAATGCCGACGGTTGGCAGCAGCCATTCGGGAGTACGCCGGCTTGCTCCCATCGGCCCGCCGATGCAAACGGCCACGAATGCGAGCAGCAGCCATGTGCGCAGGGTGAACGCCTGTCCGGCACTGATCAGGTTTTTCCAGAGAAACGCGATCGGCGCGAGACCGGTTGGACGCAGGCCAAAGGGAGGACGTTTCTTTTTCACCCTCCGCGCCGGGGAATGCCAGCCCCCGCCGGCCCTGA
>DATNDF010000321.1 GCA_035607015.1 Candidatus Angelobacter sp.
TGCCACAACGCGCGTCTCCGCCAATCCAGAACCCACGGCCTCTGCTATTTCCTCCGCCGCTGTTCCACCCGCAAATGCCAGCGACGGTCGCATTCGCGTTTTGGAACGCACGCATGATATCGTCGCGCTGCACGCGATGCGCCTCGCCCAAACCGGTTCCGATTCGCTGCATGTGGTCGTGAAACCCGGCGATGGAATCCAGCTTTCTCTCGAATTGCGCCAAAACCAGGGTGGAGTTCAGGTCAGCGCCTCGCTGCACAAGGGCGACTTTCAGCACCTCAACCAGCATTGGCCCGACCTGCAGCAGCGCCTCGAAGCGCGCGGCGTTCGCGTGGGTTCGCTGACCACGTCCGATAACTTTTCCGGTACCAGCCACCAGAATTTTCAACAAAACAAACAACAACAATCCTCCCAACACGATCCGCTGTACGCCGGCGCGTTTGCAGAATTTGCGCTCGCCGGTGCGATGAGCGAAACGTCCGCCGCGCGGGCCGCCCGCCCCACGGTGCATCGCGGCTGGGAAACCTGGGCTTAAATATTTATGAGCAGCGTCAATGGCATCACTGGTTCCACCGGCAGCACTCAAACTAATTCCGACAATGCAGTTCCCCTGCCCACGCAGATGTTGTCGCAGCAGGACTTTCTGAATTTGTTGGTGACTCAAATGACGGCGCAGGATCCGTTGAATCCCATGAGCAACCAGGACATGCTCGCGCAAATGGTCCAGTTCAGCACGCTCAACGCGAACACGACCATGCAATCGGCCCTCGGCCAGATGCAAAGCACTGAGGAAGTTGCGCAGGCCACCGGGCTTCTCGGCCGACAGGTCACCGTGCAAGTCGATCAAAACACCATGTCGCAAGGAATTGTTTCGGGCGTCGACACAAGTGGGACTTCGCCGGAAATCATCATAGACGGTCAATCCTATACCCTCAGCCAGGTGCTTTCGGTAGCGAATGCATCCTCCACTCCATGACAACGACAAAAGAAACCCACGAAATGTTGTTCACCTCCAACTATACCGAAAGCGGGCAAAGCCCGCTCGGCGACGTTCGCCAGCATCTCGCCGAAGCGATGGTTGGCAAGACGGTGGACCTCCTCAGCGGCCGCGCGGTCGCGCACGGCATCGTCAGCGGCGTGCTGCTGCTGGCGGGCAATCCCAAATTGCTCGTGAATGGCCGCATGTATGATTTGAACCAGGTCCTCACAGCCACCCCGGCTTAATTCAACAACCCAAGAATAAAAATATGATCGGCTCACTTCAAACCGGCGTCAGCGGCCTCCAGCAATTCCAGGAGGACCTCGAAGTCATCGGCAACAACATCGCCAACGTCAATACGACAGGCTACAAGTCGTCCGACATGCAGTTCGCAGACACGTTCAGCCAGACGGTCGGCGGCAGCGCTTCCGGCGCGGTCATGCAGGTGGGCTCCGGCGTCACCAGCGCGTCCATCAATTCTGATTTTACCCAGGGCCCCATCAATCCGACCGGCAATCCATCCGACCTGGCCATCAGCGGCAACGGCTTCTTTGTCGTCAAGGACGCTTCCACCGGCGCGCCGTATGTCACGCGGGACGGCAGTTTTTCGGTGGATACCAATGGCTTTCTCGTCAACAACGAGGGGTACCGCGTCCAGGGCTACACCGGCCCCGGGCCCTACACGGCCGCCAGCCCCATCGGTGATTTGAAATACGACGCCGCCACCGCGATCAGCGCCTTGAATGACACCACCACTCCAGCTCCTACCCTGGTGGGAGACATCAACATCGACTCCGCCGGCCAAATTAACGCCACGTTGAGCGACGGGACCAAGGGGGTTATCGGCCAGGTCGTCCTGCAAAATTTCACCAATCCCCAGGCTTTGTCGAAGCAGGGCAATAATCTCTACACCTACACCGCCACTGCCGGCGCTTTGACCGCACCCATTGCGCCCTCCACTGGAGGCCTGGGCAGCGTTCAAGCCGGCAAGCTCGAAACCTCCAACGTCGATCTCGCCGCCCAGATGGCCGCCCTGATCACCGCGCAACGCGCTTTCGAAGCCAACGCAAAAATCATCACCACGAGCGATGAAGTTTTGCAGGACCTCAACAACCTCAAACGCTAATCCACAATGGCTGCAAATCGCACCGAATCCACCGAATCGTCGGACGACACCGCGCCGTCCGAATCGGCCGCGGCCGCGGCCGCGCCGGCGCCTTCCGGCGGCGCCAAGGCCTGGATGCCGCTCATCATCATGGTCGTGCTGATGCCCATCCTGGCATATGTGATGACCACCTTTGTTCTTTTGCCCAAATTGAAAAAGGGCCTCGGGGTCCCGACGGTTGCAGAAGCACGCGAGAGCGGGGGCGAATGCGGCGCCAAAACGAGAAAGGAAACCAGTTCCGCCAAAAAAGAATCGGTGCCTATGAATAAACTGCTGGTGAATGTCGCCGGCACCATGGGCGCGCGTTACCTGCTCGTCAGCCTTTCGGTCGTCGGTTCGAGCTCCGATTTTAAAGCGCAGATGGATGCGCACGACGCCCAGTTGCGCGACATGGCCCAAAGCGCCCTTTCCACCAAGACACTTGCAGACCTGGAAAAACCCGGTGAGCGCAATCTGATCCGCAATGAATTGGTCTCCGGTTTCAACAACATTCTCGGCGACGGCATGGTCGAGGAAATCTATTTCCCCGAATTTGCCATCCAATAATGCGCAGCCATGAGTTCTCAAAATCCTCCCAACTCATCCGACAGCGCGTCGGCTCCCGCCACGGAGGATGTCGCCGTATTGACGGCTGCAGGCGCGCGTGAAACCCGCAAGCGTGGCGATATTCGTTCGCACGACTTCCGCCAATCCGGTTTTCTCACGCCCAGCGAATTGCGCCGCATCCGCCTGCGCCACGAACAATTCATTCGCGGCCTCGCCAGCAGGATGGCGATGTTTCTGCGGACGGAATTCATCGTGCAGCCCGCCAGGGTGCAGATTGTCGGCTATCAAAAATTTATCGAAAGCCTGCCGAATCCCACGCACATCACGCTGTTCAAAACCGATCCGTTGAAAGGCGTGGGGCTCCTCGTCATTCCGCCGCGGCTCAGCCTGATGATTGTCGATCGCCTGCTTGGCGGCCCCGGCCAAATGCCGGAAACCAGCCGCGACCTCAGCGAGATTGAAATCGCCCTCACCGACCAGGTGGCCACGCTCGTTCTGAGTGAATGGTGCAATCATTGGCCGGAAATGCGCGATTTGAAGCCTTCGCTGCTCGGCCATGAAAACAACAGCCGCTTTCTCCAGACTGCGCCAGCCGATACCGCCATGCTCGCCCTCACGATGAACAGCGGCATTGGCGAGCAACTCGAGCCCATCCAGATCCTTTTTCCGTACGCCACGGTCGAGCCGTTGATGCGACTCCTGAATCCGCCGATGCCGGAAAACGCTGCCACGCCCGCGCGCGCCGACAAGCCGAAATGGAACGCGGAATTCAACGACGTCAAAGTCCCCGTCACTGCCGAATGGCATGGATTGAAAATGTCCGCGGGCGACATCACGCGCCTGAAAAGCGGCGATGTGGTGATGCTTGACCCGCAATGCGCGGCGCAAGTCCACCTGCGCTTCAGCCATCTCCCGAAATTTGTTGGCCGCCCCGGCACTTGCAGTGGCAAGTGGGCGGTGCAATTGACCAGCCCGATTACCACCTGATTTTTCATGAACGCTACCGCTGAAAATCCCACCAATCTCAATCTCGTCCTGGACGTGCCCGTGAGTCTCACCATTGAGCTCGGCGGCTGCCAGCTTCCGATGCGCGAGGTGCTGCAACTCAACGTCGGTTCCGTCGTGCAGCTTGATAAGCCCGCCGATGCGCCGGTGGAATTGAGCGTGAACGGCAAGCTCATCGCCCGCGGTGAAGTCGTGGTCATCGAAGATCGCTTCGGCGTGAAGATCACCGAAATCATCGGCAGCGTTCCTGCTATGTAGGGAGTTGATGCATGACATCAGCTCAAAAACGCAATATTTAAAGGCTTTTGGCCGCGCCCATGCAATTCTTGCCGGGCTAAAAAGCTCCGCCCTGATGGCGGCAGTATTTTCCCTTTTTGCCATCACAACAAGTTTCTCCGCTGATGCGACCAATTCATCTGCTCCACCGCTGACTCTCCCGCAACTGCCCGACGCCGGCCCGTCCGTGCTTCGGGTAATGGGCGCGCTGGCGTTGGTGCTCGGATTGTTCCTCGGCGGAGTGTGGCTTTACCGCAACTGGCAACGCCTCACCATCCAACGCGGCCGCGCGCCGAAACTGAACGTCATCGAAACGCGCCCGCTTGGCGGCAAGCACGCGCTCTATGTGATCGGCTACGAACAGGAACGTTTCCTTCTCGCCTCCTCCCCTGCCGGCGTGAATCTCCTGAGCCATTTGCCGACCGCGGCTGAAACCGAGGAAGCCGGTGATACCAAAACCGCGGTTCCCACGCCTTCGTTCGCCCAGGCACTGACGCAAGTGCTCAAGGGAAAATCGTGAGGGACAAATGAAAAAATCATTACCTTCCATTTTGCGCCGCTGGCTCCCGATTCTTCTGATTGTTCTCGGCTTTGCTTGTCATGCATCCGCGCAGACGACGACCAACAGCGCCACGACCGGTTTCGGCCCCGTCCAAATCAGTCTCGGCGGACACGGCGGCCCGCAGGATGTTGATACCGGCATCAAACTGCTGTTGGTGCTCACGTTGTTGTCGCTCGCGCCGTCGATTCTTTTGCTGATGACCTGTTTCACCC
>DATNDF010000322.1 GCA_035607015.1 Candidatus Angelobacter sp.
TGTTCACGCCGTCGCCAGATTGTCTTCCAGCATTTTGGATTTTCCAGACGGCGGTTCAGCTTCATTCGCTGATGGTGCAGCGTCCGCAAGGACCTTGATCGGTTCGTAGAACGTATTTCGTTGCACCGGCGTGCGACCGACTTCGCGGATGGCTTTGAGCATTTCGGCTTTAGGCCGCATTCACGAGCGTCACCTTGGGTTTGATGCCCAGATCGGCGGCAATGGTTTTGACGATGGTGCCGAGGTTGCGCGCGGTGGGGTTGCCACTGCGGTTCAACATCCGGTGCAGGGTTTTTTCGCCCAGGCCGGTTTCGTGCGCGAGTTCCTTGAAGGTGATTCCGGCATGAACCAGATCGCGCAGACGGGAAAGCGCTTCCGCCGTCTCACCCTCCAGCAGCATATCAATCGCTCCAGCGTAAATCGCCCGCGCGAACTTGCGGTCGCGCTTGATACGTGCGATGACAGTTTCTTTGTATGCCCGTGTCAGTGCCATTTCAGTTCTTCGTTTGTTTGTAGTGTTTCCAGCGCGCAATCGCGGCGGCAATGTCAACGCCCTGCCGTCGTTTGCTTCCGCCGCCCAACAGAATCACGACCGTCCCGCCTTCGCGGCCATAATACACGCGATAGCTCGGCCCGAAATCCATGCGCAATTCAAACACGCCCTCGCCCAGCGATTTGGCAGCGCCGAAGTTGTCTGTCTCAATCCGACGGAGGTATCGGTCAATGCGATCCGCGGTCGCGGCATCCAGCTCGTCGAACCACTCGGCAAAAGGCGAGCGGCCCTTGACTATGTATTCCCGAATCTCGAAAGCCGCAGCCATATAGTTGCATTTATGTTACCATTGTCAAGCGGCGGGCCTGAAGGGCGGTCACGCCGTCGCCAGATTGTCTTCCAGCATTTTGGATTTTCCAGACGGCGGTTCAGCTTCATTCGCTGATGGTGCAGCGTCCGCAAGGACCTTGATCGGTTCGTAGAACGTATTTCGTTGCACCGGCGTGCGCCGAGTTTCGCGGATGGCTTTGATCATTTCGGCTTCCGTCTGCAACTGAGGCGAGGTCGCGCCGGCCATGTGGAAGATGTGTTCCTCAATGATCGTCCCGTGCAGGTCGTCCGCGCCGTAGCTCAACGCCACCTGCGCCAGCTTCAGGCCCAGGCCCACCCAGTAGGCGGTGATGTGATCGAAGTTGTCGAGGTAGATGCGGCTCACGGCGATGGTGCGCAACGAGTCAAAGCCGGTGGGCGGATTCCTGACGGGAATGTCGTTGTCCTCCGGCATATACGGCAGCGGCACGAAACCGACGAAGCCGCCGTAGTTCGGAGGTCCGCCCTTAGGCGGCTGTGGAGCGCGGGCTTCAGCCCGATTCACTGCCGATGAGTTGGGCGATTTTGGTGGTTCTTGGTTCTCGGGCGCGGAAGCGGCGTGAACGCCGCGCCCCGGATCGGCTGAAGCCGGAACTCCAAACCCGTTGGCGCGTGCCTCGTCCTGCAACGCGCGCAATTGCCGCAGATGATCCACGCGGTCGGCGAGCGATTCGACGTGACCGAACAACATCGTGCAGGTGCTGCGACCGCCGAGCTTGTGCCACGTGCGGTGAACGTCCAGGTATTCCTCGGCGGATTCCTTGCCCTTGGCGATGGCGCTGCGGACTTCCTTGCGAAAAATTTCCGCGCCGCCGCCGGTGAGCGATTCGAGTCCGGCGTCCTTCAATTCGCGCAACGTCTGTTCCACAGTTTTCTTCGCGAGCCATGCGAGATGCAGGATTTCAATTGCGGTGAAGCATTTGAGTTGAAGTTTTTGTTTGGGTGGAGCGGGCAACTTGCCCGCATCGGTCGGCACCCTGCCTACCGAACTGTCCTGCGCATTCGCCATCCGGCTGTCCGGCAAGTTGCCGGACAAAACGGGCTGGCAGCCCGGTCCACCAGGATCAGTGAGCAACACTTCTTCGTTCAACGCGCGCAGCGCTTTCAGCATGTCCACGTAGTAACTGAACGGCAGCGAGGGATGCAGTCCGCCAACGATGTGCAACTCCGTGATGCCAAGCTTCAACGCCTCGCGCGCCTTCTCGACCATCTGCGGGATCGTCAACTCGAAACCGTCCTTGTCGCGTTTCTTGCGCGCGAACGAGCAGAATTGACACGAAAGAATGCAATAATTCGAGTAGTTGAGGTAGCGATTGATGATGTAGCTGGCGCGATTACCCACCTTCTTCTGCCGCGCGAAATCGGCGATGGCACCGAGTGCGTTCAGATCCTTGGATTCAAACAGCCGCAGCGCGTCCGCTTCGGAAACGCGTTCGCCGGCAGCGACCTTGTCGTAGAGGTCGCGCAGCTCGCTTCGTTGGGTGAAAAAATTCATTTGGCTGCATCATCCCATGATAGCTGCGGCCGCACGCCCGTCGTCGTCACACTTTTGCCTTCTTCATCTTTACTTTCTTTGTCACGCGCTTATCAGAATTCTAATGTTCTCTTTCGCGATCACGTTCATCGCCCTGCCGAAAATAAATCAACCGAAGAACGACTTCAGCGCAACTTAAAACCTCCCTGAAAAACCACCTCAGCCGCGGTGACGATCAAAAACACCAGGCTGATGAGCGCGTTGAGCCGGAAGAACGCTGTGTTGATCCATTTCAAACTGCGGCGTGGCGCCAGCCAGTGTTCCAGCAGCAGGCTGCCCAGGATGATGATCAGTCCGACCAAGTATGCCACCCGAAACCTTGAAAGCAATCCGAAGACAGCGAGGAGACCGAACATGACCATGTGGGCGAGAAACGCGGCCGTGAGCGCATTTTCCGGGCCCCAACGCACGACCAATGAATGCAACCCCTGGGCGCGGTCGAATTCATAATCCTGCAACGCATAGATGATGTCGAAACCGACGAGCCAGAACACTACCGCCAGAGCGAGAATCACCGGAAGAAACGCGCTTTTTTTCAACGTGAGCCATCCTTCCTCGACCGGAAAGAAATCGAACCCACCTTTGACGGCGAGCCACGCACCGACCGGCGCCAGCGCCAGAGCAACGCCGAGAAAAACATGGGTAAAATCCGAAAATCGCTTGGTGAGTGAATAGAAACAAACGACGAACACGGCGACGGGGGAGAGGTAGAAGCAGATTCTGTTGATGAAATAACTGACGACAATCAGGCCCGCGCCGCTGAGCAGACACAGCACCGAAGCACCGAAGAGAGAAATCCTGCCGGCGGGCAGGTCACGATCCGCGGTGCGGGGATTCGCCTTGTCGAACCGACGGTCAACGATGCGGTTGAAACTCATGGCACAAGTGCGGGCGCACACCATCGCAGCCAGTATGAAACAGAACGTCCGTCCTCCCGGCCATCCCCGCTGGTCGCGCGCGGCGACGATCATCGACGCCAGCGCGAAGGGGAGCGCGAAGACCGTGTGGGAAAACTTTACGAAACCGGCCCATTTCCGGATGAAATCAAACATCACTCTTTTTCCTCGGCCCAGCGCGGCATGAGCTTCTGCGGCACACCCAGATGATCGAGCACCCGCGCCACGACCGTGTCCACAACTTCACCGATGGATCTGGGGTTCGTGTAGAAACAAGGGTTGGCCGGGAGGATCGTCGCCCCGGCGAGCAGGAGCAGTTCAAAATTCTTCACATGCACCAGACTCAACGGCGTTTCCCGTGGAACGAGGACGAGTTTTTTCCGTTCCTTCAACACCACGTCGGCCGCACGCAGCAGGACATCCTCGCTGTAGCCATGGGCGATGCGGCCCAAGGTGCCCATGGTGCAAGGGATGACCACCATCGCGTCGGGCGGATTCGAGCCGCTGGCGAACGGTGCGTTCATGCTCTTCAAATTGTGCGTTGTCATGCCGTCGCGCAGGCGCAACCCGCCGGGCAGTTCCCCTGCGATGACCTGCTGCGCGTAATTGCTCTGGACGACGTGGATTTCGTGCGCCGCGGAATCCAGATTGTCGAGCAAACGCTGGGCGTAGAGCGCTCCGCTGGCTCCGGTAATGGCGACGACGATTTTCAAGCGGCAAAAATTGTGGACTCAATATGGCCGTCCAAAATCCAATGAGCAAGCCCGCTTTCCCGCGATGCAAGGACACTGTCTCCTTCCTCGGCTTCAAATCAATCTTGCTTGAGTCAACCCCGGTCTTCCGCACAATGTGCGCGTGCCAAACGCCTGCCGATTCCCTGTCTCGCCGCGGTTACTCCGGGCGGGGGTATTCGTCGCCGGCCCCGCGTTCGCCACAACCGGCCTGGTGCCCGGCGCTGAAGGTTATGCAAACTCAACGGCCCTGAGATGAGCAACCCCGAACATATTCTCGTCACCGGCGGCGCGGGCTTCATCGGATCGCATCTGGTGGAGCGGCTCCTCGGCGACGGCAATTCCGTGACCGTGATTGATGATTGTTCGACCGGTTCGCTGGAGAACCTTCACCAGGTGCGTTCGGATCCCCGGTTGCGCGTCGTCCAAAGCAAGGTTTCTGAATGCAGCGCACTGGCGGCGATCGTATCCGAGTCCAGTTCGATTTTTCATCTGGCTGCGGCAGTGGGTGTCGAGCTCGTCGTGAATTCGCCCATCCGGACGATCCACACCAATTTGCGCGAGACCGAAGCGATTCTCGAGGCTGCGAGCCAGCGTAGCGTCCCCGTTTTATTGACCTCGACTTCCGAAGTTTACGGGAAAAGTCAAAAGTCCTCCTTTTCCGAAGACGACGACCTGCTCATCGGACCGCCCCATTTCGGTCGCTGGAGCTATGCATGCTCGAAATTGATGGACGAATTCCTCGCCATGGCCTATGCGCGCGAACGAAAGCTACCTGTGATCGTCGCGCGTCTGTTCAATACGGTCGGGCCGAGGCAAACAGGCCGGTATGGCATGGTGTTGCCTCGCTTCATCGCCGCGGCAAAGGCAGGCGAGCCATTGAAAGTTTACGGAGACGGGCGTCAATCCCGGTGCTTTTGCCACGTCGGGGACACGGTCGAGGCGCTTGTCCGCCTGCAAACCTGTAAAGCTGCCCGGAACGAAATTTTCAACGTGGGAAGCACGGAAGAGATCAGCATCCTGGAACTGGCGGAACTTGTGGTCCGGACATTGAACTCTCGCTCAAATCTGGAACATGTTCCTTACGACATTGCTTACGCGCCGGGATTTGACGACATGCCAAGGAGAAGGCCTGCGATTGACAAACTGAAGAATGCGACCGGCTTCGCGCCCCGCACGCGTTTGCGCGATATGATCGGACTTGCTGCGCGCACGTGACAAACAAAAAAGGCATCCTTGCGGATGCCTTTGTCAGATTCCAAAGTGCGATCAGTCGCCAATGCCAAGGATGTTGTCATCGTTGCCGGAGTTCTTAAACTGGTCGCGCAGACGAGACACCGTTTCCTGCTGAACGCTGCCATCGCCCAAAGCGGCGTTGCCGGACCCTTGATGCGTGTCCTTTGTGTAGCCCGCACCGACAGTCGCCGTGTGATTCGTTCCCATCCGGGCACAGATACCGCCCCCCGCCAAAGGCGTATTAACCTGGGTCGCGTTTCCGCCGGCATTGTTGGTCAGGTTTCTGTCGCCTGAGAGCACCATCTGCGGGAAGGTGTCCAGCGCGTCGTATCCAATGACATAACTCATTCCGTTGTTTTTGATCCCTGTATTGGCAGTCGGGTTGTAAATGTGAGTCCAATTCGTCCCGATTGTGCGGGCTTTTCCGTAATTGTCGCTGGGGCAGACAATCACTTTGGGCGTGCTCAACTCGTTGGACATGACCCACAGATGATAGTAGTTCGAGATCGCGTTCCCACCGGGGTTGCTGCGCGCTTCGGAAGATCCGCCTTGAGCGATCGAAATGCTCATCGGGAACTGGTCCCCGTTGTCGTTGGCGAAAATGCGGAAGGAGAGACCGACCTGTTTGAGATTGTTCGTGCAGGCGATCTTCTGCGCCTTGGCCTTCGCCTTCGCCAAAGCCGGCAGGAGCAAGCCCGCAAGGATGGCAATAATGGCGATTACGACCAGCAACTCGATGAGCGTGAACGCCCCGACTTTATTTTTGCTAAAAACTCGCTTCATAGTATTTCGGTTTTTTGTTGGGTTAACGGTTCGGACACTCTAATGAAACCGGCCGGAGTGTCAACGCAATTTCTGAGCAAATCCTAGCAACGCGGGTGCCATCCTGCATTTTCGGCGGAAAATCGCGAGGCCCGGCCCTTGCATTTCACCAGGACGGTAAATTTTCACGCAAAACGCGTGAAATTCACGCAGCAACCTTTAATTCGCCCCGTCGGCGACCGCCTTTGACCAATCCTGACAAACCTCTCCCCGAGTGGGCCGGGTTTATTTAGACTTGCTCCTGGCATAAACGCTGGCGTAATAAGCCCGCACAGTGTGTTGGGAGTGTTGTTCACTCCCACCTCGCACAGATTTTGTCGGGTTCCCTGCCCGCGTGGCGGAATTGGCAGACGCGCTAGATTCAGGTTCTAGTGAGTAACATCGTACAGGTTCAAGTCCTGTCGCGGGCACCATTTTTAGAGGTTACAGGCCGCCGTGAAACGGCCTGAGTTGGTATGCGACCCGCCCTAAATTCATGGATGTCGTGATTCGTCAGGTCAATGGAAGCGACGCTGGACCGTGGCAGGACCTGCTCAGGGCGTCGGTGGGCGATGATTATCCTGACAAGCAGGTGTATGAGCCGACGTGGGCCGCAGCCCAGCTTGATCTCGTTACGGGCCACGAAACGTGGGTCGCCGAGTCGGACGGCCGCCTGCAGGCCGGCATTTCATTCCTTCAACCCGCCTCTCAGACCAAGAACCCCGTCCTGAATCTGGGCCGGCAGTTGTTTCGCCCGGAGAGTTTCCATGACGGTTCGGCGGAAGCATTGCTGCGCCGCATCAACGAACTCGGCGCCGAACGCCGCCAGATGATCGTCGCGCGGGTTCTCGCGTCGGATCCTCAACAGCAGTTGTTGCATGAGAAAATCGGCTACGTCTGCGCCGGATTCCAACCGTTCAAACACCTGTTCCGTCTGCGGCAGGGAGCACTGCTCTACGTCTGGTTTGCGAAGCCGGACATGGTCCCGCGCCTGCCAATTTCAGAGTCTCTTTCCCAGGTCAGCGAGCTGGCATCGGCGGTGCTCGACAACTTGAAGATTCCGAACCCTCTGTCGGTTCGAGATGGAGTCACGGGTTACCCTCTGCATGCCGAGTTACAGCTCCACGAAGCCAGTTACAACGACTTTGCCCTTTGGAGGCTGCACGCGCAGTCCTCCAGTCCGCCGACCGAGATTTCAAGCGGCTACAATCTCGGCCTCGGGCTGCTCCGCACATCGGGCGACGCGCAGGTCCGCGCCGTCCTTGGCAAACGACACAACAACGTCGTGGCGGGACTCGCCTATCTTGCCGACGACCGCGACCGCTGTGTGCGCCTGGTGGATTGCTTCAGCACGGATGATTTATCGATGGGGACGCTCTTCAGCCACGCGGTCAAGATCGCCCAGGAACAACTGAACGCGGTTTATGTGGAGGCAGACATCCTGATGACCGCACCGCGCCTTTTGAAAACCGCGGAACAACTCGGTTTCGTGCCTGTCGGGTATCTCCCCGCGTTTTACTTCAACGCAGACGGCCATACAGACGTGGTGAAGGTCGTCAAACTGAACCTCGCCTACTCGCTCGAAAGCGCCGAGTTTACTCCGCACGCCAGGGCGATTGTCCGGATCGTGGACCAGAATTTTCAGGATCAGAAAATAGGCGTGGCAATCATCAATCTGCTTCGCGGGCTGCCGATTTTCGAGGGCTTGGGCGATGGCGAGCTTCGCAAGATCGCGCGCCTGTTCAGCCAGAAACTGTACCGGCCCGGCGAGAAAATCTTCAGCAAGGGCGATTCAGGCAACGAGGCTTACGTCGTCATGCGCGGCCAGGTGGAAATCCACCTCGAAGAAAAATCCTCCCCCATCGCCAACGTCGGGAACGGCCAGATATTCGGCGAACTCGCCTTCCTCGACAACTCGCCGCGCGTGGCGTACGCCGTCGCCAATCAGGCGAGCATTCTTCTCGTCATCCAGCGCACAGCGTTCAGCGAACTGGTACAGCGCGAGCCGCACCTGGGAATGATGGTCATGCGCAACATTGCTTCGGAGCTGTCCACGCGATTGCGTCGGACCAATGTCGCCGCGTCCGCTGTGAAAAAATAGCCGGCCGGCCCCTACCAGCGAACGGGCACTGACAGTTTGTTTCCGAACCGGTTTTTGTAAAACAACTGTTTGTGGGCGGCGCCGTACTCGTGGACCAGCCGTGTGATCTTCACGTCGTAGCAGCAATACTCGGCGATTTC